>NZ_JAALFC010000006.1 GCF_011058155.1 Litoribacterium kuwaitense
TCGAAGCAAACGGCATGGTATATGACACGAATGCTTGAAGGGGTTATGGCTGAAGGAACGGGTGCAGGTCACGGCTATGGGGGAGCGATTGCCGGAAAACAGGAACGACACAATATGATGCCGTCCAAGGAGGAAATCGAGACCTATGGTTTGCCGGCTATACGCCCAAATGGACCGGTGTCGTCTGGATGGGGTACGACAAAACGACTACAGAGACATACATCAATGAAGGTAGTCAGGCGGCAACGAAGCTCTTCACGTCTGTCCTTCCAGAAGATCATGAAGCACTTGCTTTCCAAAAGCCAGCTGGTGTGAGTGATATGGAAGAACCAGTGCACCTTGCAGACATAAACGATTTATCCGTCGATGATACATTCCACTTGTTTGATTGGAATCGAATGGAGTTGTCTTGGACACCACAGGAAGACGAGCGCGTCATATATCGAGTCTATCAAAAAACAGCGGACGAGCACCGGATGATTGGTGAAGTGACAGGAAAAGGCTCTTATACCCTCTCGCATCTGCCTGCGTTTTTTTCGGGAAGCTTTTATGTTGTGCCTTATAACCCACAAACAAAGCTCGAGGGAAAACAGTCTAATGTCGTAGAGGTGTCTTAAGTGACGTTACATGTTACACGATGATCGGAGGAGATGGGGGACTTGAATAAAGCATTTCAGGAAGAAAAGGTACGGCTGGAAGCTGTGCTTCACGTGATCGCTAAGCAACACAAAGCGATTTATGAAGAACTAGAAGCGTATCGTGCGGATTTACAAATGGATCGCAAGCATTTTGGGATGGGCTGTCAATTGATAATTCAAGCTGGGAAAGCAAGATGGAAACTTCTGTCGAAATTCGCTCAAAAGCAGTTGAGCTCAAGCGGCTTGAAGATACGTATCGGCAAAAAAGGGATGCCTATGTGAGGCTTGAGAAGCAATTAAATACACCATACTTTGGACGGGTCGATTTTCAGGAGCAAGGAACAAAAGAGGTTGAGCAGCTGTATATAGGGACATTTTCTCTCCGTGATGAACACGGCGAGCTCCTCGTCTACGATTGGCGAGCCCCTATCTCGAATTTGTTTTATAATACGGTGACTCTTGGCGAAGCGTCGTTTCCTTCCCCCGCGGGTACTGTTCGTGGTGACGTGCATTTAAAAAGACAAATTGATATTAAACGAGGCGAGCTGTTGCATGTCTTTGATACCGAAGTGACCGTTGGAGATAAAATGCTAGAATCACTTGCTGGTGAAGCTTCAGATACGAAGATGAAAACGATTGTAGCGACGATTCAAAAAGAACAGAACGATATCATCCGCGGTCAGTTGAAAACGACGATGGTCGTTAACGGTGTCGCCGGCAGCGGAAAAACGTCTATAGCACTGCAAAGGGTCGCTTATTTGCTTTATTCATATAAAGACAAGCTCACACATGAAGACTTTCTTTTACTGTCACCCAACCCAATGTTTAGAGAATACTTGTCTAATGTACTGCCACAGCTCGGTGAAAAAAATATCCACCAGCTCATGCTGTATGATCTTATGGTTCAGTTAAGTGGAAAAGAAAACAAAGTCGAACATCCATATGACTTTTTAGAACGGACACACCGACAGTCTTCGAGTACTGCGAGCGATGCCGTTTATGCATTTAAGACGTCAATGGCTTTTGTTCATTTAGTCGAAGCGTATGTGAGATCACTCAAAGACAAAGGTCCAGTTTTTCGCGATATACGGATTGAAGACAAAGTGCTGCTGTCTGCTGCTTTTCTACAAAAGACATTTAAAGACATGCCGCTTGACCAGCCGATCAGCGAGCGGTTACAACGCTTAAAAAAAGAGGTAAGGCAGCGACTGGCGCATATGGAAAAGCAGGTGTTTCAAAAGCATTTAAATCGCCTGCAAAACCGTGACGATTATGTTGGTGAAGAAAGTGAATTGAAGCAACGGAGTAAAAAGTATGCTCGCCGGTTAATGCAGTCAGCGCTTACGCAAGTACAACAATTGACGTTTATTGATTTTTATCGCACTTACACGCAAATGTACTCACAAGAGCTACCAGACATTGCACATTGGGACGACATATCACGTCAATCACTCGCAGCGCTTCAAAAAGGTCAGCTTCCGTACGCAGAAGCCGCTGGGTTGATTTATATGAAGAATGTGTTGCTCGATCGGCGGTCTTATAAAGAAAGACAGGTCATGGTTGATGAAATGCAAGATTACACGCCAATTCAACTACGCTTGCTTACGCACTATTTTCCTAGAGCGCAGTTTACGCTATTTGGGGACATTCATCAGGCAATTTTTCGATTTCCTACCGAGGACGACCCATTTGCTAAATTTCGCACGCTCTTCGGAGAAGTTCAAGTATCATCTTTGTATACGAGCTATCGATCGACGAAACCAATCGTCTCTTTTGCGTCAAATCTGTTACCTCAACCGATTCGGATGGAGGCCATTGATCGACCGGGAAAGCCACCTGTAGTTCAGCAGTTTTCGGATGAGAGCGAATGGGAGGAGCAGGTTTGTCAAGCGATTCAAGAATGGGAAGGTGAGGGGCTACAAACTTTTGCGATCGTTGCGAAGCATTCTAACCAGGCAGAAAAGCTCTATCAAGTGCTACAGCCTCATCTCGATTGCCAGCTCATTTCGAAAACATCTTCTTCAATATACAAAAAGATTGCCGTCATCCCATCTTATATGAGTAAAGGGCTAGAATTTGATGGCGTTATCGTCGCGGATGCCGGGGAAGCCTATTATAACGATACACAGGATCGATACTTGCTTTATACGATTTGTACGAGACCACTTCACCGGTTGCTCGTACTGCATCAATCGTCTTTTCAAGCTCAATAATTGGTGCTAAGGAGGGACGCATTTGCGTTGCCTCCTCTTTTTGAGATACTTTTAAAGCATTCAGTCTATTAGGCGTCACATGTGATATTAAACGACACATCCTAGGTGAACGGTATGGAACATAAAAAGAAACGTACGCTATATAAGCTGTTAAGGAGACTCATTTTAGTACCTATTGGCGCTATGATTATTGCCATTGGCTTAGAAATCTTTCTCGTGCCTAATGAAATTATTGATGGTGGAATTACGGGGATTTCCATTATGCTTTCAACATTGACGCCAGGTGACCTTGGCTTATACTTGTTTCTGTTAAATTTACCATTTGTATTTTTAGGATACTCACAGATGGGAAAGACGTTTGCACTCACGACCCTTTTCGGTATCTCTTGTTTAGCCGTCAGCACTTATATGCTGCACTCAGTTCCAGCGTTTGTCGATGATACATTGCTTGCTGCTGTATTTGGAGGCTTGCTCGTTGGTTTTGGAGTAGGATTGGTGATTAGAAACGGTGGAACGACAGACGGGACGGAAGTGCTCGCGGTATTATTTACGAAAAAAACGTCGTTCTCTGTCGGAGAGATCATCATGTTTATGAATATCTTTATCATTTCAGCGGCGGGTTTTGTTTTTAATTGGGAAAGTGCGCTTTATTCGATGATTGCTTATTTTATTGCTTATAAAATGATTGACGCGACGGTGGCCGGAATGGATGGCTCGAAATCGGTATGGATTATTTCCGAAAACGCACATACGATTGGTGAAGCGATTAATGAGCAGCTTGGTCGAGGGGTCACTTATTTATACGGGGAAGGTGCTTTTTCAGGCGATAATAAAAAAGTTATCTTTACCGTCATTACACGTGTTGAAGAATCAAAACTACATAATCTTGTGGAAGAGATTGATGAGGACGCATTTCTAGCTGTAGGTAACATTCAAGATGTCAAAGGCGGACAGTTTAAGACGAAGGACATCCATTAAGTCAATCGGATCGATTGATGCGATCCAAAGCGGTTTTCCATGATAGAAAACCGCTTTGGATCTGCCGAGTTACTTTGTCCAGTTCGCTTCGATCCAAGCAATGACTTCGACAAGCGCATGCTCATCGTTGCTACAGCATTGATACGGAGCACATTGCAAAATGGGTCCACAAGCATTTGACACCGCAAAACCAGCGCCGGCAGTTTCAAGCATCACTTTGTCGTTCATATTGTCCCCGACGGCGCACACCCGCTCTATCGGGATCTGTAAAGAAGCAGCCAGCTTTGTCAGTGCTTTTCCTTTAGATACCGCTGGCGGTAGCAACTCTAAAAACATCGCATCTGACCTGACGTAATGTCCGATCGGTGTCTCTTCAGGTGCTTCCAGCTCCATTTGGTCGATTCTTTCATGCTCATCGACGAAAATGACTTTTTGCCATGGCTGCGGCACGTCAACAAGTGAATTGACTTTTTCACTCGTAAATCGCTCAACGCGGAGGTGTTCATCAATTAAGCGGTGGTGACGAGCGATATACAGCACGCCGTCATGATAAATTTCTGTCCCGCAGGTTGGATAAATCGACATATAATTTTTCGTCAGTTCAACCGCATGATTTGAGAGTGTTTCTTGATATAATACCTTGTTTGTATGTAAGTCAAATATGGTGCCGCCATTATAAAAAATACCAGGTGCGTTTATCGTGACATCATTAAGGTAATGCATTGCCGATTCAGGCATGCGGCCTGTTGCTAATGTAAAGGTGCCACCATGTTCGACAAAATAGTCAATCGTCTTTTTATTTTCACGGCTGATTCGTTTATCTGAGTCTAGCAGCGTACCATCCATATCGGATACGAGTAAGATTCCAGAAAATTTTTTATCCTTCAAGGCAATCACTTCCTTCTAGTGGTGATAATCTCACGTTACGGCCATTTGTTCAAGTCCTTTTCGTTGAATAAGCCCTTATGTGGCATAGGTCGTACGTTTCTTATATAATTGAATACGTTTCAATTGATCGACTTGAAAAAGTCGTTTCCGTATGTTGACCTTGAGGCTCACTCGTCCTCTCGTGACTTTTGCCTTCGCTCGCTTCTTTTTCCAGGATTAAAAATTATAGAAGAGTTGCTAAGCAGACGCTAAAAAGCTGTTGAAAAGAGTTAGCAAAGAGTTTATCTATACTTTGCACCGGCTTGAAAAAAGTCGATTTCATGACAATCGCATACGAAGGCTGTTATCTTTATGAAAACTTCGTTACGATATAGTAAAGAAAACGTGATGATTATCGTTGGAAAGGGGTCGTTTAAATGGCGATCATAAATGATGCATATTTGCGGGCGTGCCGAGGGGAGTCGGCTCCGCACACACCTGTTTGGTATATGAGGCAGGCGGGTCGTTCGCAGCCTGAATATCGAAAAATTAAAGAGACCCACTCTTTAAATGAAATTACGTATGACCCAGAATTATGTGCTTATGTCACGCGTCTGCCTGTCGAACAATATGGTGTAGATGCGGCAATTTTGTATAAAGATATTATGACGCCTCTCCATGGGGTAGGACTTAACGTTGAAATTCAAAGTGGCGTAGGTCCAGTCGTTGATGAGCCTGTACGAACGTATAAAGACGTGGAAGCGATCGGGCAATTAAATGCCAAAGAAAGCATTCCTTACGTACTTGATACGATCCGTTTATTAAAAACGCAGCTCGACGTTCCACTTATTGGTTTTAGTGGGGCGCCGTTTACTTTGGCAAGCTATTTAATTGAAGGTCGTCCTTCCAAAAATTATCATCGTACGAAAGCGATGATGTATAGTGAGCCAAAGACGTGGTCTCTGCTGATGGAACGCCTTGGAGACATGGTTGTCACTTATGTCAAAGCGCAAGTAGACGCTGGCGTTGATGCCATTCAATTGTTTGACTCTTGGGTAGGCACTTTAAATGCGGAAGAATACCGCCGAGCGGTTAAGCCAGTGATGCTTCGAATTGTTAAGGAAATTAAAGCGTTTGGTGTTCCAGTGACCATCTTTGGTGTCGGAGCAAGCCATTTAGCATTGGATTGGCATGATCTAGCTGTTGACGTCGTCGGATTGGATTGGCGTTTGCCAATTAATGAAGCACGCGGACTTGGGATTCAAAAAACAGTGATGGGGAATTTAGACCCAGCCTTGCTGCTAGCGCCATGGGACGTGATTGAATCGCGCGCACGTGCCATTATTGATCAAGGAGTGCAAACTGACGGCTTCATTTTCAATTTAGGCCATGGTGTTTTTCCACAAGTGTCACCAGCTACTTTAAAAAAGCTAACGCAGTTTGTACATGCTTATTCTGAAGAAGCTAAAGCGAAAAGAGGCGATGTCCGTTGAGTAAAAAAAGAATTGGGCTACTCGTGATGGCATACGGTACTCCCTATGAAGAAAAAGATATTGAACCTTACTATACACACATTCGCAGAGGAAGAAAGCCGTCTCTCGAAATGCTAGACGATCTAAAAAATCGCTACAAGGCGATTGGCGGCATCTCACCGCTCGCTAAAATAACGAAGGCACAGGCGGAAGCGTTGCAGGATGAGCTTAATAAACGCTACGAAGATCGTGAATTTGTCCTATATATAGGCTTAAAGCATATTACGCCGTTCATTGAAGAGGCTGTCGATGCGATGAAAGCTGACGGAATTGAGGAAGCGGTCAGTATCGTTCTTGCGCCTCACTACTCGACTTTTTCAGTTAAGTCCTATAATGGAAGAGCACAAAAACACGCTGAAGAGATTAATGGACCAACCATTACGTCTGTGGAAAGCTGGTATGAGGAGCCGAAGTTTATTCAGTATTGGGTCGATGCAATCGAAGCCGTTTATCAGGAGCTTCCGGCTGTCGAACAGGACAAGTCTGTGTTGATCGTTTCAGCGCACTCCTTGCCAGAGAAAATTTTGCAGGATGGAGATCCTTATCCAGAACAGCTTCAAGCAACAGCACAGGCGATTAAAGAAGGTGCTCCTTCTGTAGGAGAGATAGCGATTGGGTGGCAAAGTGAAGGAAATACACCCGATCCGTGGCTTGGACCAGATGTCCAAGACTTGACGAGAGATTTATACGAATCACACGGATACGAGGCTTTTATTTATGCTCCCGTCGGATTTGTGGCTGATCATCTTGAAGTGCTTTATGACAACGATTATGAGTGTAAGGTCGTCACTGATGAGCTCGGTGTGTCTTATTACCGGCCGCCGATGCCAAACACATCCCCTCAATTTATTGAAGCGTTGGCAGACGCCTGTCAGCGGAAGTTGACTTAAAGGAGCGTCGAACGATGACAAAGAACATTGTCGTGATTGGAGGAGGGATCACTGGCCTTACAGCAGCGTATCGGTTAGAACAAGCTGCACGAGAGTCAAACGGCCAACTGTCATACACCTTATTAGAAGCGTCACCCCGTCTTGGAGGAAAGATTCGTACTTTGTATAAAGATGGCTTTATTATCGAGCGTGGTCCCGATTCTTTTTTAGAACGAAAAACGAGCGCGGCCGAGCTATGTAAAGAAATAGGTCTTGAGGACGAGCTGGTCAGAAATACGACCGGGCAGTCTTACGTGTTGATTGACGAGACTCTCCATCCTATACCTAAAGGTGCAGTGATGGGGGTTCCGACATCATTTCGGCCTTTTATCACTTCAAAGATGTTTACTCCTGTCGGCAAGCTGCGAGCGAGTGCTGATATCTTTATCCCTAAAAGCAATGAGACCGGTGACCAATCCGTCGGTGCATTTTTTCGGAGACGTCTCGGCGACCAAGTTGTCGATCATTTAATTGAACCTTTACTCTCAGGGATTTACGGAGGCAATATCGACCGATTGAGTCTCTTTGCGACCTTTCCGCAATTTTATGAGGTGGAGCAAAAGAAGAGGTCACTCATTTTAGGAATGAAGCAATCCCGTACCAAGCCTTTACAAAAGAAGAAAGGTCAATTTCTGACGTTGAAAAATGGGTTGGAAACCATCGTTGAGCGTTTAGCTGAAGAATTGACACTTGGCGACATACGAACAGGAATGGCTGTTACAGATGTGGAGAGAAATGGCGACCGGTATGACGTTCATACTGAGGAAGGTGTCATTCAAGCGGATGGTGTCATCTTTGCTGCAGGGCACAGAAACCTGTCAGAGGTCATAAAAGATGAAGCGATCGTGCAACCGATTGTCGACATGCCTTCAGCCTCATTAGCGACGGTTGCGATGGCTTTTCGCGAGGAAGCCGTTGAAGGGCTAAAAGATGGCACTGGGTTTGTCGTTTCAAAGAAAAGCGACTATGACATTACCGCTTGTACATGGACGCAAAAAAAATGGCCGCATACAACTCCGGAAGGACATGTTCTCTTGCGTGCCTATGTAGGAAAACCAGGGAATGAAGGCATCATCGAGCAGTCTGATGATGCGATTGTCGGAATAGCGCTGCACGATTTGAAAAAAGTGATTCAAATTCATGAGGCACCCCTTTTCTCTGTCGTGACCCGTTGGAGACAAGCCACGCCGCAATATGTTGTTGGACATAAAGAACGAATTGAACAACTAAAATCAGCCTTGAATGAGCACTATCTACGGTTTGTACTAGCTGGATCTTCATACGATGGTTTAGGCTTACCCGACTGCATTACACAGGCGAACAAGGCCGCAGAGACGATGCTGTCATTCGTTCAGGATAAAAAGATCTTATCTTAAATAGGCGACCCTGCTTTCTTTTTAGAAATGCAGGGTCATTTTAACGTTCTTCCGATCTGCTAACGTGTCATCATTTCCCAAAGATAACAATCATTATGGAACCTCTTACTCAGCCGTAAAGGTGATCAACAATAGGGAGATCACAGGTCGTGTTTTGGCTTTGCGTTTAATAAGCCGTATACGTCTCGGTAACGCTTCAGCAAACGGAGCCATGCGGGTGAAAGCATTGTCAAAAAAATCACGTTGGATACTGCGTGAGCGGCATCAAACCAAATACTTTGCACATACGTAAAGGCGATCACTTCCCATGAGAGTGTATCTAAGAAAGGGAGAAGAACAGACAAGTTCATCCACCAACCGAATAGCAATCCTGTCACAGCCCCGTATATCGAGAGCGGCGTTCTTAAAGTGAGGCGGTCGTGCCGCCCTAGCCATCCCGCACCAACCCCCATCATTCCCCAGGCGACCATTTGAAAGGGCGTCCACAGCCCTTGACCGAGAAAAATATTTGATGCACAAGCTGCGACCGCACCGACTAAAAATCCTGCGGTCGACCCAAAAGTAACCCCTGTCATAATGACGACAAACGATGTTGCCTGAATAGAAGGAAGGGCAGCAAAGGGCAAACGCCCGAGGGCTGCAATGGCAGCCAAGCTCGACAGGAGGACAACCTCCCGCGCTTCTAAGGCCCTTTGTTCCAAATGGAGAACGAAGCTCAGCAGTGTACCGACAAAAAGCATAACAATAGAAAGTCCGTATTTTGCATACCACAGAAATAGTCCGGCGAGCGAAAAGGACAAAAAGGACAAGGAGAGCAGTATACGTTTTACGCCCATCTTTCTAGTGCCTCCTCAAGCGTTAAAATGTCTTTTGCATAGGGCTGCAGGGCGCGGTGAATTGCCGTTGTATAAAATGCATTATCCGTAAGCACCTCAGTGGGCGACCCCTCTAACAATAGACGCTGGGCAAATATCATAGTGCAGCGATCAGCAGTCCGCGCTGCAAATTCGATATCATGTGTAGAAAAAAGCACTGCTGTTCCATTCTCCGCCCATTTTTTTAGGAGCATATGAAACTGTTTCTTTTCCGCATGATCCAGTCCCTTTGTCGGTTCATCTAAAAGGACGACCTCGGGCTCCCGCAGAGAAAGGCAGGCAAGCGCCACCTTTTGCATTTCACCACCACTCAAATCAAAAGGATGCCGATACAAAAGAGGACGTAGGCAATAAAGGTCGATCGTTTGTTCAATATCGACCACCGAATGATTGCTTGAGCTGGCGTTTTGTAATTCTTGAAGAACGGTGTCTTCACTAAAATAAAACGCAGGCTGTTGCGGTAAAAATGCCAGCCGTTCGTAGAGAGAGGATTTATAGTGTTTTAAAGGCTTAGCGTGTAGCAAGAGGCGCCCGGAATTAGGTTTTTCTATGCCCGCCAACAGTTTCAACAACGTCGTTTTCCCTGAACCATTCCCGCCTAAAAGTGCCGTGATCTCCCCTTTATGAAGTGAGAGAGAGCAATCTGTTAGGATGGGTTCTGATGTCTTGTAGGAAAAATCAAGATGAGACGCACGCATAAGGATCTTTTTCTGGGTACGATCGTGTTTGTCGGTGGACGGTGGCTGAATGGTGGGCGGTTTTTTATGAAGCCACCTCCGTGCATCACGCACATGGAGCGGTGGGTTACCTTCATTTTGGTTTGTCGCCAAGTAGAGTTGCGTAACGTCGGGCAGATAAGCAGCAGCCAAATGATTTTTCGACATCTCTGTCTGTTTAACGAAATCTATTGGTCGCCCTTGAAAAATGAGCCTGCTCTCTTCCATCATCCACAGCTGATCGGCAACGCTAAAAAGGTCTTGATAGCGATGCTCGGAAATCATGACAGTGAGCCCCAATTCTCGATGAATCTGTTGTAAAAGAGAAAGGAAGTGTTTTGCTGAGACTGGATCGAGTTGCGATGTAGGTTCGTCCAATAATAAAACACGCGGACGGAGCATTAGGATTGAGCCAAGGGCGACCCGTTGCTTTTCCCCGTTGGAAAGGGAGTGCACTTGCCGCCCGAGCAATGGCTGTAACTGCAAATAATATGATATTTCCGCCATCCGTTTTCGAATGGTGAGCGAATCAATGCCGACATTTTCCGCTGAAAAAGCAAGCTCTTGAGCGACCTCATCCATGACAATTTGCCGATCGGGGTCTTGGAAGACCATACCTACGAACTGAGCTAGCTCTCGCTTAGACAATGTATGTACAGGTCGTCCATCCACGAAAGAAGAACCAGAAAAGCTCCCTACAGGTAAAAGGGAGGGCAGCCATTGCTTAAGTAATGTTGTCTTCCCGGACCCCGTTGCCCCGAGCAAGAGAACGAAGTCACCTTCCTTGATTTCACCAGTGGCCCGGTCAAGCGAAGCCCTCGTTTCGTTTCCGAAGAAAAATGAACGATTGGTTAACGTAAGCATTGCCAAAGCCTCCTTTCAGCAGCAAGTGGACAAAGAATATAAAAGATGCCGCAAGCCAATGCGGATAGATCAATGAACGATAACGATAGCGGCTCTGCTGCGGGAGATAGTGTCAGTTGGGCACCATCAGAGAGAACGAGTGCCAGATAAAAGAGCAACAATAGTCCAGTGCTCAAGGTCCAATAAAGGTCAAGCTTTTTCCAAATGTATGGGTTGTAGCTTGTTCGCGGACCAGAACCATACCCACGGACATTCATCGCATCAGCCATCACAATGGCTTTTTCCAATGCGTGCTGTGCCATTGCGGTAAACACTTGCAGCTGTCCGGAACGATGGTGTAAACGACGCCACGATGTGCTCGATTTTGTTTTTTGGACTTTATAAAACGATAAAAGCTCATTTTTGTATAAAGGGATGAGTCGTAAAGCAGATACGATCAACATCGCAAATGTCGGGGACAATTTCCCGATGATCGAGAGCCACTTACTAGGGGTGAGACTCGCTGTCATGAGAAGAAAAACAAGAACAGTCATCCAAAAGGATATCCCCATCCGCAGTCCGTAAAGGACAGCTTCCCATGTAATCGGGCGATCACCGAGATAAAAAAGCACGACTGTTCCACGTTGAGAGGTCAATGGATTAAGCAATATGATGAATATCGCCGGAATGCTCGTGGCAAGAAGCAGAGAAAGACTTCGCCGCCCGTGATAAAAAATGACGATAAAAAAAAGAAATAGTCCTAAAAGACTAAGGACAATTGGGTGGCTTGTGCTAAAGCTCATGGTCAGTAAGCCAAGGCCGTAGCATAAAACCGCAACAGGGTGCAGTTCTTGATAGCCGCCCGTTTTTAGGAAGAAGGGTCTGGAAGAACGGTCGTATACACCCACTCGATCACATCTCCTTCTCTTACTTCGTAAGCCCCCGCACTTTTAGAAGCGAGCTTTCCATTGACACGGTAAATCCAGCCGCTTTGTGGCCCATGGTCAAATTCATATACGTTTTGAATCCCTTGGACGTATGCAAAAGGACCAGCCCCTTCGTATTCGATCGGGATGCGTTCTTCCTTTGCCTGTGTGATAAGAATATCTAATACGGTATCTCCTTCATCTATAGCGACTTCATGTGCAGATAGAATTGAAGCATCAACACCTTGAATCGTCAAAGAAACGGTTGTTTGCTTTTGCTCAGACGCTTCTGGTTGTGGGTCAGGCTCTGATGCCTTCTGTTCAGGAGCTGATACCAGCGGGGGTTCGGCTCGTTCTTCTGAAGACGGCGTATTTTCTCTGCTATGAGAAGTAGAAGGTGTCGGCTCCGAGGGGGCATCTTGATCAGATTCATTTGCTTCATCGTCTTTTTCTACTGTCTGAGTTTCAGGCTTTGGGGCGACAGCATCTTGTTCAGAAGGGAGTGCTGGCTCAATGTCCACAAGTGGCTGAGTTCTTAAGATGTCTCCGCTCTTCTTCGTTTTTTGTTCAGCTCGATCAGCAGCCAGCTGTGCAGGTGTTGCTTCTGAGAGGTCTGCCGGTTGGCAGGCTGCCAGTAGCAGCGTAAGCCATGTAAAAATAAGAAAAAAACGAACGTTTTTGCGCCACATTAGCGGTCACTCCTTTTCAAAAAGACTTACAGGAACATCGTGTGATCGTAAAAAAAGAGGGCGCATAGAGCGCCCAAACGGAAGACTAAGGGGTGGCATGCATCCATTTATCGATGCGATCAACGATAACAGCAGCCGATTCCCGCGAAACATCCTCGTGCGGGTGAAAGGCATTACCGTCTCCCTTTAGCAGTCCGGCGGCTGTTAAAGAATAAACAGCGTCACGTGCGTTTGTCCAAATGCGATCTTCGTCAATGTATGAATTGGCATCCTCGTACTCAGGGATTGAAAGCATTCGGTCTATTATCAGAGCGAGCTCTTGTCTCGATATGGCCTGCTTAGGCAAAAACTGACCTTCGTTATTCCCTTGAATCCACCCTTTTTGATAGGCGGCTGCAACAGCGGAATACGAGGGTGTGCGTGACTCGACATCAGTAAATGGCTCAGTCACCTCAGTTGTTTGTACGTCAACATCCATTACGTTAATGAATAACTGAACAGCTTCCGCTCTCGTGACAGATTTATCAGGCAGGAACGCTTCCGTTTCAGCTACGGTGTCCATCCATCCATGTTCAACGGCAGTCGTTACAGACTCAAAAGCATACGGTTCAATCCATAGCGCATCTGGAAAGGCAGGAGACGTATCGGAAAACGGTTCAGCTGTAAAGGATAGTGGTGTCGGTGCGATCTGTGGCAGGTCGGATTCAGCACCAGACTGTGCACGTCCTGTAAAAAGGTCAGCCTCAACATTTGAAAACACGGCGATTCCATGCTCATTTGTTTTTTCGGTTTGTCCATTCAGTTGAACGTCCACTTGAGCAGCCGGGCTCGTTGTTTCGCGTGCGATTCCTTGTTGGTCATAGGTTACGATCATCTTTTCAAGTGCAATGGCTAAAGTATTTTCTTCGATCATCGCAAATGAATAGTCACTCACTGGTTGAACACCAAATCCGCCATAATAAAACTGGACAACATCACCTTCGTGCAAGACATCGGTTGATCCTGCACCTACATTTGGAATAAACGTTTTTCCATCACGAGTTATTGTAAATTGCCATCCGGCATTGCTATCGTAAGTTCCCGCCTCAAGACCGTCGACCGCCGACAGGTAGGGACCAAACGCAGTGTCTTCAATTTGATAAGAGACCGACTGCTTAGTGAGTAACTGTTCAAAGCCATCGATTGGAGTGGACGCATTCACATCCATAGAGAGCCACTCATTTCCTGGCAGTGCAACAGAGACCGTCACGGGAAGCCCAGACTGTCGATCCTCGTTTCGTGTCTCACCTTCTTCTGTCGGCTTTGTAGCAGAAGCATCCGTACGCTGTTCTAATAAGTCATTGTATATTAGACCACTGCCAGTGTTGACGTATGCATCGTATGCCATTAAGGCATGGAACGCATCTTTCGTAGCTAAAGCATTGCTGTCTTGATATTCATGATTCCAAAAAAATGTTCCATCTTCCAGCGCATAGCTTAATAAAGCGTCAATGAGTGTCGTTCCTTCAGAAGCAGTATAGTCACTGCCTGCTGGGTCAATCCCATTTGCGCTTAACGCAATGATGAGCTGGGCGACTGAGTTACTGTTATCAGGAATCGAACCTTCAAAAGCCGATGCAGCTTTTGCTAAGGCGCGTTGAACTTCAGGATAAGCTTCCGTATTGTAAGGTGCTAAGGCTGTCATGACGACAGTTGACATATCCGGCTGAAATCCAGGCCATAATCCGTCTTCGGTTTGCTGCTCGAGTAGAGCATCAATCAGCCAGCCTCTGTCAATGCCTGTCTCAGGTGTGTAAGACCCGCTGTCTAGCGCGATCAGCGTCCAGGCTAGTTCGTTCACACCTGCAGTGTAATAGGATTGATCGAAGCCGACTAAATGATCGACTAAGCCGTCATAAGCAGGTGCAGAAGCATCCTCGCCAGCGGCAGACAATCCAGTCACAATGCGGGCGACAGATGTCGGTTTGGTCGGCCATGGTTCTTCTCTTGATTGATGATTTTTTATGTATTCAACATCTGGTGCCGAATCAATAAACGACCTGTGTAAACTTGACCAGTCATCGGGGGTGTCAACGTTCTCCTCATAATATGCTTTCGTTTTTGCAAGCTGCTCAAGAGCAGTCGGCGTAGGTTGTGCGGATACAGTTGAACTGGCGCAAAGTAAAATGAAAATGGTCAACCAAAAACGTATCATTGATAAATGTTGAAGCTTTCGGTGTTTTTTCTGCATCACAAACATGTCTCCTTTCAAAATGTGTACATATAAAAAAGCCGTCACTCATGTCTTGCAAAAGTAAACGTGCCAGATGAATCGTGCTTGATGGAATGGGTTTAATCGTTTTATTGAGGTTAATCGGTGAAAATAAAAATACAGTTTAAAATATATGCTTGTTGCAACACTCCAAGTCCAGCAAGACACATTTTATCCTACATGAAAAGTACAAATGCGTCTATTAAGATTTCTCGGATTTTACACACGAAAAACACGGCTGAAGCACGTGCCATCATTTTTGCAGAGTGCAAAAAAGAGGTGGTCAGCCAAAGGTTAGGGAAGGGTACAGGGAATATCAAGTTTTCGGGCAAAGATCAAAGGGATGTTGATTTATATTTCAGTGTGAAAGATGCGCTTTACGCGCGGATATCAACAATAGAGCAACATAAGGAAAAAGGAAGGAGAAAACAAACAACAAGAGACAAATGATCGGCAGCAAAATTCGTTACAATGAAGGTAAAACGTGTCATCCATGAAAGGAAGTGTTGTTGTATGGAATTGGTAAATGTCGGTGTGATTGGACTTGGCAATATGGGAGCTGTTCACGCACAGTACCTCAATGATGGTGCGATTGAAGGCGCAAACTTAACGGCTGTCTCTGATGTGAACAAGGAGCGCATTCGCTGGGCTGATGGTGCTTTAGGTGAGCGTGTAAACACATATGATTCAGCCGAAGAGTTGATAGAGTCAGGTAAGGTTGATGCAGTATTAATCGCAACGCCACATTACAGCCACCCAGAGATAGCAAAAAAGCTTTTCAACATGGGCTCCACGTTTTGTTAGAAAAGCCTGCAGGTGTCTATACGAAGGTTGTACGAGAAATGAATGAGGAAGCTAAAAAGAGTGGCAAAGTGTTTAGTATGATGTACAATCAGCGCACAAATCCTCTTTATCAAAAACTTCGAGACTTAATTCAGTCTGGGGAGCTAGGAGAAATCAAACGAACCAACTGGATCATCACCGACTGGTATCGTCCCCAAAGCTACTACGATTCAGGGGGCTGGCGCGCTACTTGGGCTGGAGAAGGAGGAGGCGTGCTGTTAAACCAAGACCCTCACCAACTCGACTTGTGGCAATGGACGACAGGACTCATGCCAAAACGCGTACGATCCTTTTGCGGATTTGGAAAATTTCATGATATTGAAGTTGAAGATGATGTCACCGCCTATGTGGAATACGAAAACGGAGCCACCGGACTGTTTGTTACATCCACTGGTGAAGCACCAGGCACAAATCGATTTGAAATTTCTGCGAACAATGGGAAGGTCGTTGTGGAAAATAATCAATTAATTTTTCACCGGCTGCGCGTACCTGAGCGTCAATTTAATGCCGAGCATACAGGTGGATTCGGAGCCCCAGAATGTTGGGAAATTAATATTCCCGTTCGCGGAGAAACGACAGGTCATCAAGGCATCACGCAAAATTGGATTTCTTCCATTCGGACAGGCAGCCCGTTGCTTGCCCCAGGTGAGGAAGGTATTCACGGCTTAGAAATTTCCAATGCCATCCATTTATCGAGCTGGCTTGATGATTGGGTCGAGCTACCGATCGATGAAGAGTTGTATTATCAAAAGCTCCAAGAAGCAGTTCTTCAATCTGATACTAAAAAGGAACCGACGCACCAAAAAACTTTAAATGTCAAGGGAACCCATTAAAAGGAGGTCATGATCGGTGCAAAAAATGATGGAATGAACTATGCACCCGTTGGCAAAACAGAGCCTGTCGTCCAGCAAGGAGAATTTGTCTTTTCAGTGATTGGCTTAAATCATGGCCATATCTATGGGATGTGCAATGGACTTTTAGAGGCTGGTGCGACGTTGAAATCAGTGTACGATCCTGATCCTCGGCTAGTGGAGGCGTTTCAGGAAAGACATCCAACGGTGCAAATCGCAAAAGCTGAGGAGGACATTTTACAAGACGGTGAAGTAAAGCTTATCGCTGGAGCTAAAATTACATCAGAACGTGCTGCTTTAGGGATGCGGGTGATGGATCACGGTAAAGATTATTTTACGGACAAAGCCCCCTTTACGACATTGACTCAGCTTGAGGAGGCGCGTGCCAAGGCAAAAGCGACCGGCCAAAAATATATGGTCTACTACAGTGAACGACTTCATGTGGAAAGTGCCATTCATGCCGGCCATTTAATTGAGGATGGAGCGATTGGTCGTGTCATTCAAGTGATTGGCACAGGTCCACATAGATTGAACGCACAGTCACGACCAGACTGGTTCTTTAATCATTCACAATATGGCGGCATCTTATGTGATATCGGCAGTCATCAAGTCGAGCAGTTCTTGCATTTTTCCGGCGCTCGTGGAGGGAAGGTGCTGCATAGTAAAGTGGGTAATTATGCAAACCCAGACTATCCTGAATTAGAGGATTTTGGTGATGCAACGATTGTTGCAGATAATGGAGCGACCAATTATTTCCGCGTAGACTGGTTTACGCCCGACGGTTTGTCTACATGGGGAGATGGCAGAACGTTTATCTTAGGAGAAAAAGGGACGATCGAGCTCCGAAAATATATCGACATTGCAAGGTCTGCTAATGGGGATCAGCTGTTCCTTGCCAATCATGAAGGGGAATTCCATATGGACCTTAAAGGAAAAGTAGGGTTTCCATTTTTCGGTCAATTGATATTAGATGTGCTGAATCGCACTGAACGTGCGATGACTCAGGAGCATGCCTTTTTAGCTGCTGAGCTTTCCTTAAAGGCTCAAGAACAAGCGATTCATATTCAAAAAGAGGCTCAATCGCTCATCAATTCATAACCGTCGTTTGAAGAAGAAAAAATAAACAGCTCTCCTATTTGTTTGTTAATCTTGATCGTATGTTTCGCAGGGCTATAAGCGAAAGGTCCGCATATAGTCTATGAAGGAACTAGTGAAAAGAGGCGGATGAGCGTGTTTTCTATAGGTTGGGCCATCGTCTTATGTTACGGTGGCTCTTTTTTATAATATGAATGAACTTCATTGAAATGGTTGGACATTATAGATATGCTTAACGTAAATCTGTGGTAGGGGGAAGAGGAATGATTGAGTTGCAATCAATTCACCATGTTTCATTGGTCGTCACAAATATGGATGATGCCCGTGAGTTTTATGAAAAAAAGCTAGGACTAAAACCACAGGATGACCGCCCTGACTTTGGCTTTCCTGGGGCGTGGTATACGATCGGAAGCCAACAGCTCCATTTAATTAATGCGAATGATGGGCGGAGTCTGCGGGGGACGAATGACATTGATAGTAGAGATGGGCATGTCGCGTTTCGTGTGCAATCGATAGCGGCATTGCTTCAGCATCTCGAAGATACGAATGTACCGTATTTAGATCGACCGAATAATAAGACGCCTTGGCATCAAGTGTATGTGACAGATCCTTCTGGGAATGTCATTGAGTTTAATGCCCCACGCTAAAACTGAAGGATAAGAAGGACGTGCAATTGTGAAGACTTCTTGGAGTGTATACATCTTTGTTCTTATGGCAACGTTGTTTTGGGGCTTTAATGTGCCAGTGTTGAAAATTGTCGTCACGTCGTTTGCCCCATTACCGATCAATGCTTTGCGGATTTTTGTAGCTGGCAGTGTTTTGTTGCTCATCTGTGCAGTAACCAAGCAGCTAAGGTGGGTATCCAAGCAGGAAATGTTTTATGTGTCCGGAGCAGGCTTCATCGGCATTATGGGCCATCATTTTTTTCTTGCACTTGGATTGTCAACGACTTCCGGTACCAATAGTGGACTTATTCTTGGACTTGTGCCGCTGGCCACAGCGATAAGCGCGGCTTTTTTTCTTAAACAGCGCTTTCACCTCATCCGCGTTTTAGGTGTGTTATTAGGGTTGCTTGGTGTATCGCTCGTCGTACTGTTTGGGAGCGGACAATTTACAGGGCTTGTTCAAGGTGATATCAGTATTTTGCTTGCTGTTGTTACCCAGGCCATTGGCTTTATTTTTGTTTATAAAGCCAGTCAAACCGTGCCGTCTTTGCTCCTGACTGCCTATTCTATTTTAATCGGAGCGAGCGGGTTACTATTACTTGCTTTCATGACACAACCAGCGGGCTTCACGACCTTATCATCAGGAACAGTGTCTGCGTGGGGTAGCTTTTTCATGTCCGCGATTTTTGCAACCGCGCTCGGTCAATTGATATATAACCAAGCAATTCCAAAACTTGGACCGGCCGAAACCGCCATCTTTACAAACCTCACGCCTTTTTTTGCTTTAATTGGTTCGGGACTCATTCTAAATGAAGTCGTTACTTGGCGTCATTGGATTGGGTTTATTGCCATTGTCGTTGGTGTTTTTCTTGGATCTGGTGCTTTTGAGTATTGGAAACATAGCAGGCGGATGAAGCATCACATGACACAATCAATATCTAAAGATACTTAAAGGAGAGTGCTTCGTGTGAAAGTGACAGTATTAGGAATATGGGGAGGGTTCCCAGGAGCTGGGGGAGCGACAGCCGGTTATTTATTTGAGTACGATCACTATCGCTTGCTTGTCGATTGTGGGAGCGGCGTGTTGGCACAATTACAAAAGCATATAAAGCTAGAGACGCTTGACGCGGTCGTACTTTCTCATTCGCATCATGACCATGTGGCTGATATTGGTCCACTACATTTTTCTAGCTTAGTGCATCAGCGGATAGAGTGGCGCGATCACCCTTTAACCATATATACAGCGCCAGTGGATACTCCTTACATATCTTCACTAGTTGAAGAACCATTTACAAAAGTCGTTCATTACGATCCCGAGGACGAACTCAACATCGGCCCTTTTCAAATACGTTTTTCTAAAACAGCGCACCCCGTGTCTTGTCAAGCGATGAGAATAACAGCTGCTGGTACGGAAGTCGGTTATACTGCGGATACAAGCTGGCTAGATAAATGGCCTTTATTTTTCAAAAATGTTGATTTGTTAATTGCTGAATGCAGCTTTTATGATGGACAGGATGGGCAAAAGGCAGGACACCTAACGAGCACCGATTGTGGGCACCTTGCTGCAGAGGCCAACGTGGGGGAACTGATTTTAACTCATTTGCCACACTATGGAGATCATGAAACGTTACTAAGCGAAGCAGAAGCAGTTTTTCAAGGAAACGTTCAAATTGCTTCAACTGGACTTGTTTGGCAAAAAGAGTCCACACGATAATGAGAACTTTGTCGAAAGGTGTAAAACCTCCCTATTATGATAGCGTTTTTTAACTTTTGAAAGGAATTTTGAAAAAAAATAGGCTTACGCCTTGCGTTTCTGACAAAAATGCGGTACGATGAATATGCTTATTTTTGTACGTTGCTCGACCTGGAAGAATAACATGAGTTTTCGTCTTGATCAGTTTAACGGCAAGAATAGGGTACTACACATGTGCGCTAAGAAAGAGCGCGCGAGGAGGATTTTAAGATGGTTGAAGGTACAGTAAAATGGTTTAACGCAGAAAAAGGATTTGGCTTTATCGAAGTTGAAGGTCAAGACGATGTATTCGTACATTATTCTGCAATCAGTGGTGAAGGCTTCAAAACTTTGGAAGAAGGTCAGTCTGTTTCTTTCGAAATCGTTGAAGGCGAGCGCGGCAAACAAGCAGCTAACGTTGAGAAAAACTAATTGATACCAAATGTCCAAAGGCAGTCTCTCTTCGGAGAGGCTGCCTTTTTTGGTGTTCTCTACAATATAATTGTTGAGGTTTAAGAAAAACATCCACAAACGCCAAGTCAACCTTGCTAGTGACAAAAGAGTTGTGTAAAGGGGGGAGGGGAGAGTTTGCTGATTCCCCATGACGTATTGACCTTCGTACACAAAGTGAGTTTTTACTTGGTGGGTGAAGAGTCTATCCCCCGCTTGAGTGTGCGTATGTAACGATTACAAATGACGCAGAGCTCGTGCCCGTTGCATAAAGTCGTTTGGAAAAGGTCATGAGGCAGCCTCTAACATTCTTCACACAAACCTCTTCCAGCTATTTCTTTAAAATGCCCTTTAGTACAAATGCCACATTGGCAGGCCGCTCAGCTAAACGGCGCATATTGTAGCCAAACCAGTCCTCTCCGTAAGGTAAATAGATACGTACTTTATAGCCTTCATTTAACAAACGCTCTTGAAGCTCAAGGCGAATTCCGTAAAGCATTTGAAATTCAAATTGCTCGCGTGGAATGTCGTGGGCTTGTTCAAGCTCTTTCGTATAAGCGATGATTTCATCATCATGCGTCGCGATGGCTGTATAATTTCCATAGAGCAAATTTTGTTTGATGATTTTTTTATAGTTTTGATCTACATCAGCTTTATCCGGAAAAGCAACAGTCGCAGATTCTTTGTACGCACCCTTTACTAATCGTAAATATGGGTTATAGTCGTTTAATGCTGATACATCTTCTTCTACACGATACAAATAAGCTTGCAAAACAGTACCGATATTGTCGTACTCTTGTTTGAGTGTTTTGAAGATATGCAATGTTTTATCTAAACGAGCATAATCCTCCATATCAATCGTTACAGTGACATCATGTGCTTTGCCTGCCTGTAGTATATCCCGCATATTCTCCATCACAAGTTCATCTGATATATCTAATCCAAGTGAAGTCAGCTTTAAAGATAATTCGGATTGTAGTTGCTCTTCGGCAATGACTTTGATCGCTTTAATACACTCTTGCGCTGACTGTTTTGCCTCCGTTTCACTATCAATAAATTCCCCTAAATGGTCAACAGTGACAACAAAACCTTGGTGGTTTAAAGCTTTTATTTTTTTCGCTGTTTCATTAATATTTACACCTGCGACAAAGCGCGAAGCTCCGAAGCGGAAGCCGTATTTCTTCGCCGCTTTTGTAAGCGTTTTATTATTCGAGAGAAACAAAAAAAAATTACGCATGATTTGTTCCATGTCCATTTACCTCCAGACCATCTCATAGCTGTTTTTGATCAATGCAATTTGTTTGATAGCGAGTGCTTATGTAAATATTGAATCAATCGTAAATGACATTTTAGCTCTTGGAGTATCAGCTCAAATGATAGGACGAACATGTCCTTGGAAATCCACTTCTAATCGTGCTTTTTCCTAGAATTGGATGAGTATCTCATCTCTTCGAAGTGGGCTTATTTGTGTGTGGATAAAAGTATCTCCCTCTGTTCGCGTGAGATTGAAGCAATCGGCGAATAGAGGGAGCAGTAACTATTCAGTTTGGCACATTATCCGATATTTACTTTTCCATCATTTTTTATGTCAATCTTTAAAATCAGATTAAAACATTTCCGAAGTTGTTTTCCCTTGCATATGGTGGATCAAGTAATCTGGTCCGCCTGCTTTAGAATCTGTTCCAGACATATTAAAACCGCCAAATGGCTGGTAGCCGACAATTGCTGCTGTACAGCCACGGTTAAAGTAAAGGTTTCCAACATGGAAATCTTCCCGCGCTTGCTCAAGGTGAGCGCGGTTATTCGTAATGACGGCTCCTGTCAAACCATAATCGGTGTTATTCGCGATTTCTATCGCTTCCGTAAAGTCCTTTGCCTTAGTCAAACCGACGACTGGACCAAATATTTCTTCCTGCATAATTTGCGCTTGAGGATCCACGTCTGCGAAGACTGTTGGCTGAATAAACCAGCCATTGCTGTCATCACCTTCTCCACCAGTTAAAAGCTCTCCTTCTTTTTTGCCAATGTCAATATAACTCATGATCTTATCATACGCGGCTTGGTCAATGACCGGCCCCATATCATTTGCGTCATTTTTAGGATCGCCTACGGTTAATGCTTTTGTTAACTCAATCACCCGATCCTTTACTTCGTCATATACATCCTCATGGATCACAGCTCGAGAACAGGCGGAGCATTTTTGTCCCGAGAAACCAAAAGCAGATTGTACAATGGATTGAGCGGCCAATTCTAAATCCGCTTCACTATCCACTACGATCGTATCTTTTCCGCCCATTTCAATAATGGTTCGTTTTAACCACTTTTGCCCTTCTTGGACGACAGCCGCACGTTCAAAAATACGTGTACCTACTTCGCGGGAGCCCGTAAAGCTGACAAACCGTGTACGGGGATGGTCAACTAAATAATCGCCAACCTCTTTCCCAGACCCAGGAATAAAATTAATGACACCAGCAGGAAGACCAGCTTCTTCTAATACTTCCATAAACTTATATGCAATTACAGGTGTTGCACTAGCTGGCTTTAACAAAACTGTATTTCCAGAAACCATAGCTGCAGCGGTTGTCCCTGCCATAATGGCGAATAGAAAATTCCAAGGTGAAATAACGACACCGACGCCTAATGGGATATAATGAAATTGATTATGTTCAATTGGGCGACTATTTACTTTAATTCCGTCTTTCAACTCAAGAATCTGTCTTCCGTAATATTCCAAAAAGTCAATAGCCTCAGCCGTATCTCCATCCGCTTCTTTCCAAGGCTTGCCGCCTTCTTTTATTAAATGGGCAGTAAACTCATGCTTTCTACGACGAATAATGGCGGCTGCACGAAATAGCAAATCAGCGCGGAATTGCGGGTCAGATTTCCGCCATGTTGTAAATGTTTCATCAGCGACTTGCATTGCTTTTTCAGCTAAGTCTTGATCTGCTTTGGAAACATAGCCAATGACTTCATCTTTATTTGCAGGATTTACGGAGATCAATTTTTCTTCCGTCGTAATTCTTTCGCCACCTATAATTAAAGGATAATCTTTACCAAGGTCTTGCTCTACTTTTTCTAAGGCTCTCAACATGTCTTGTCTGTTTTCATCTTTTGTAAAGTTTGTAAATGGCTCATGCGTATAAGGTACTACCATACTAAAAAACCTCCTCAAATGTGATCGTTCCCTTGGTCTGGGAAGCGTTTTCAATTCCTGATAAGTGTTCATGTAACCATAACTTAATGTGCGTAACAATGAATGCTTATGCTTTTTCACAGGTGGTCACCAGAATTAATAAATAAAACGAAACATTTGATGAACATGTAGTTTAAAAATAATAGCTTTCTAAAAATTAAATGATAAACTATTCATTATTAGTTAAATTATGGTTACCAGAATTATAAGATAGTTTCAGCTTTTTCGTCAACTCATTCTGACGACAAAATGAGCCAACAGGAACAGTCTACGCAAGCTCATAAAGCTAAATAGTCAATGACACAAAATGATATAAGAAAAATTCAGGAGCAAAAATGAACGCTAAAAACCTGTAGGAAATGATCATTGTGTTTGAACTAAATCATTTCTGCTGTGCGCAGGAGATCACTTTTAGCTGATAAATTAAGTGAAATCATTGATGATCGTAATGTTAAGGTAGTCAAAGAAATCATAGTGATGAGGATCTTTTGCAGGTTATTTTTCATAAGATTTGATGGCGTACACTCAGTTTCCAGAAATAAACTCGTTTAAATTTAATGCGATATGGAGAAAACTTGAATGAATCATCATGGCGTATTATAATAAGAATGTAAAGTTTGTGAAAAAGTGAGCAAACAAATTGTGGGGGTGCTTTTTATGAGAGCAGCAGTTGTAAATTCTACGAAAGACAAACTTGTTGAAGTAAAAGACGTGACGTTGCGCCCGTTAAATACTGGTGAGGCTCTTGTTGATATTGAGTTTTGTGGTGTCTGCCATACCGATCTCCATGTTGCCCAAGGCGATTTTGGCGAAGTGCCTGGACGTGTGCTTGGTCATGAAGGCGTAGGCATTGTAAAAGAAATTGCTGATGATGTCACTAGCTTGAAAGTTGGCGATCGCGTCAGTGTGGCGTGGTTTTTTGAAGGATGCGGGGCATGCGAATATTGTGTGACCGGTCGCGAAACGTTCTGTCGTGATGTGAAAAATGCTGGTTACAGCGTCGATGGTGCGATGGCGGAGCAATGTATCGTCGCAGCTGATTATGCCGTCAAGGTACCAGATGCCTTGGATCCACAGCAAGCAACAAGTATTACATGTGCGGGTGTGACTACTTATAAGGCGATTAAAGTCTCCAATGTCCGACCTGGTGAATGGATCGTTATTTTTGGGGCTGGTGGTCTTGGGAACTTAGCGATCCAATATGCTAAACAAGTATTTAATGCTAAAGTCATTGCTGTTGATATTAACGACGATAAATTACAGCTGGCAAAAGAAGTTGGCGCAGATGTGACTTATAACGCGAAAAAAGTCGCAAACGTCGATGAAGCCATTCAAAAAGACTTCGGTGGCGCGCATGCTGCTGTTGTGACGGCTGTATCAAAAGCGGCTTTTAACCAAGCTGTGAATGCCGTTCGTCCGACATCTAAAGTGGTTAATGTCGGTTTGCCACCTGAAAAGATGGACTTGGACATCATTAAAAGTGTCCTCGATGGAATTGAAGTCATCGGGTCCCTCGTTGGAACGCGAAAAGATTTAGAAGAAGCGTTTATGTTTGGTGCGGAAGGGAAAGTCGTTCCAGTCGTTCAACCGCGAAAACTAGAAGAAATCAATGATATCTTTCACGAAATGGAAGAAGGGACGATTCAAGGCAGAATGGTCATTGATATGAAAATGAAATAAGGTCTTGTCACAAGCGAAGGCGTTGTCGAGGAACAATTCCTTCGTTTTTTTATCGTTTCCATCTGCATACGTTTAACTATGTAAGAAAATAGTGCGCTGTCACCACTTTTTTGATGAGCAAAATATTGCTTTTGAAGTTCAATCTCTCTTTAACATTTACATCATCATAGAAAAAATGAGTGATTTAAACAAACTGTCACAAAATATACATGTGAAATTGGCCAATTTCTATATAGGATATAACTATATGTAGTTGTTTGGTGGATTTGTTATACTATATATAGGATTTTATATTTGAGTTAGACCATAATAACAGTTTGGTTAGAGAGGGAGTAAATCATGGCACCAAAGAACGATTTTTATGTCAGTGAAACAGATGAATTAATGACCATCTTTGATGAAATTGTCTCAAATTCAAACCAAGACCTCATGCAGGAAAATGCAAATGTCGATGGGCGCTCTCCGTGTGGACAAATGAACAAATTTGCGAGTGAAAGTGCCAAATTATATGCAAAAAAACATTTACTCAGTAACGAAGCGAACGAGGCAATGAAGGAAAACTACATTCACATACATGACCTTGATTATATGCCGACGGGAACGACGACATGTTGTCAAATCCCTTTAGGAAAGCTGTTGGAACAAGGTTTTAATACAGGGCATGGTCACATGCGTCCTCCACAAACGATCATGAGTGCGCTAGCTTTAGCGGCGATTGCTTTTCAAAGTAATCAAAATCAACAGCATGGCGGGCAAAGCTTCCAAGCGTTTGATTACGACTTAGCGCCATATGTCAAAAAAACCTTTCAAAAAAGGCTACATAAGCTTCAAGGGTACAACCTTCAGCTTTCGCAGGACGAATTGGAGAATCTAGCATGGGAAGACACGAATACGGAGTGTTATCAAGCTTGTGAAGCTTTTATTCATAATTTAAACAGCCTGCATTCTCGAAGTGGCGGTCAAGTTCCGTTTACGTCGATTAATTACGGGACAGATACGAGCACTGAAGGGAGAATGATCGTAAGAAATTTGTTATTGGCTACACAAGCCGGTTTAGGAAATGGTGAAACGCCAATTTTTCCGATTCAGATATTCAAAATGAAAAAAGGTGTTAACTTTTTTCAAGAAGATCCGAATCACGATTTATACCAATTGGCATTAAAAACGACTGCCAAGCGTCTGTTTCCGAATTTTAGCTTTATCGACGCGCCTTTTAATTTAGCCTATTATAAAAAAGACAACCCCGACTCAGAAGTGGCCTATATGGGATGCCGCACGCGTATTATGGCAAATCGACACGGTGAAGAAAATAGTGTAGGACGAGGGAATTTGTCTTTTACAAGTATTAATTTAGTTAAAATCGCTTTAACATCGGCAACGATTGCAGCGTTTATGCACAAATTGGACAGCTACACCGATGTCGTCATTCGCCAATTGTATGATCGGTATGTATTTCAGGCGCAAAAACTTGTGAAAAACTTCACATTTTTGCATGCTGAAGGTGTTTGGAAAGGAAGTACTGAACTACAGGCGAATGACCATTTGGAAAACGTTTTAAAGCAAGGAAGTTTAAGTGTAGGATTTATCGGACTTGCCGAATGCTTAGTTGCACTAACAGGTAAGCACCATGGTGAGTCAGATGAAGCACAAAGTTTGGGTGAGGAGATTGTCGCCTTTTTAAGGGAAAAATGTGATCAAGCGTCTGAGCAGTATGATTTAAATTATTCTTTAATCGCCACACCAGCCGAAGGATTAAGCGGAAGATTTACGAAGCAGGATCAGGCTGATTTTGGCGAAGTGAAAGGTGTAACCGATCGAGCGTACTATACAAATTCTTTCCACATCCCTGTGTATTATCCAATCTGCGCAATAGAGAAGATCAAAAAAGAAGCAGTCTATCATTCTTACACGAATGCAGGGCATATTACGTATATTGAGGTGGATGGAGATGTCAGTAAAAACATTCAAGCGTTAGATACGCTCATAAAAGCAATGGCAGAAAGCGGTGTTGGCTATGGCAGTATTAATCATCCAGTCGATCGATGTAAAAACTGTGGTTATAGCGGAATCATTGCTAACGAATGTCCTACATGTCAAACAACGGACTTTGTACACATTGAACGAATTCGCCGTATTACAGGCTATCTCGTTGGGACGATGGATAAATGGAATACAGCTAAAACGAAGGAAGAAGATGATCGTGTGAGGCATATATGATGGAAACGGCACATATTCTATCCATCTACCATGATTCGGTTGTTGACGGGGAAGGTTTACGTACAGTTATCTTTTTTGCGGGCTGTCCACATCATTGTCAGGGGTGTCACAACCCTTCGTCGTGGAATAAAAGAAATGGGCATGAGATGACTATTGAGCAAATTGTTCAACAGTCACTCAACCCGTTAACCAATATCACGTTCAGTGGGGGAGAACCTTTTGATCAAGCAAGGACAGCAGCGAAAGTAGCTCAACAGCTTAAAACATACGGGAAAAATATCTGGGCCTATACAGGATGGACACTTGAAGAGCTTTTGGAAAGTCAGCACCCCGACCAGTTAGAACTTTTAAACTATGTTGACGTGCTAGTCGATGGACGATTTAAAATAGAGGAAAGGGATATTGCGCTGTCTTTTCGTGGCAGTCGTAATCAAAGAATTATTGATATGAAGCAGTATCGTTATCAATAGTAAAAAAGGAATTGCTGAAGTGTAGATAGCCCATGTGCTCTTGTCTACACTTCTTTCTACTGGATTGACGTAGACACTATTTTTTCATGTAATTTGATTGAACGGATGTGTGAAGGTGTTCGTTCGCACTGACCGATAATGAGTGGGACCTGTAACAACATGGTGTATCTCTTTTAGAATCGAAAAATGTTTTGTGGAACTTAGTATTGCTGGACATCCACATGAAAGAATATCCGAATTTTTTACAGAGAAGTATTGCCAATGCGAAGCAGTATCGTGATTGTGGTCTTTAGGTCAGGGGTAATTGTTAAGAGGGAGCAAAAAGTGTAATCTCAAGGTTGTTTTCAGAAAATTACTATGTAAATACAGTGAGAATTTGGCAGTGGTGTTATGACATCATGAGTAAGTTTGTTTTATGTAAAGTTATTACATCTCATCATTAAATAGATGTTACCTATAAAATGGATCATGATTAAAAGGATTGAAATGACAGTGCCATAGATTTTTTCATAATCTGCCAAGAAGAATCATGGATTGATAAATTATTTTTTTCTGTATAATTTACTCAATGAAAGCGAAAAAGCAGGAAAGCAGCAATGTAGTAAAAAAGGGGGATTTAATATGATGGAGAAGCAGAAGTTTTTGATTATTTTAGCAGCGTTCTTTCTTCTTCTGCTCGCCGCGTGTGGCGGGGGACAAAACGGAGAAGCAGATGGGGCGGAGACAGAAAGTACTGAAACGGAGAGCACAGACACAGATCAGACTTCTGAAACTGAAGAAGCAACAAATGAAAACGACGAGTCATACCTCGTTGGCGTTTCGCAAATTGTTCAGCATCCGTCGTTGGACAATGCAACAGAAGGGTTTAAAGCAGCTCTCGAAGAATCTGGTTTAAACGTTGAATTTGACGAGCAAAACGCCCAAGGAGATCAAAATAACGTTCGCAACATTGTAAATAATTTTATTAGTAGTGAAGCGGATCTCATCTTTGCCAACGCAACACCAATGGCACAAGGTGCGTTAGCGGCAACGCAGGATATTCCGGTTGTGTTTACATCCGTGACCGATCCAGTTGGTGCTGAATTGGTCGAGTCGTTGGAAGCGCCGGGTGGGAATGTCACAGGGACAACCGATTTAGCTCCTGATGCCATGCAAAAATCCGTCGATTTTATGGCGAATGAGTTAGGTGCACAATCGATTGGCATGGTGTATAGCGCCGGGGAACAAAACTCGGTTCGCCAAGTTGAATTAGCGCAAGCAGCTGCTAAGGAAGCAGGCGTGACGATTGAAGAAGCAACCGTTGCGACAAGTGCTGACGTTTTGACATCAGCAGAGAGCCTTGTCGGAAAAGTCGATGCTTTTTATATTGTGACAGATAATACGGTCGTATCTGCGCTTGAATCTGTCATCCAAGTCGCTGAGGACAACGGAATTCCGTTGTTTGTCGGTGAATTAGACTCTGTAGATCGAGGCGGATTTGGCGGATTTGGCTTCTCTTATCATGATATCGGCTATGCCGCCGGTGAAATGGCAGCCGCGATTTTGGAAGGGGAAGACCCGGCGGATGTTCCTGTTCAAACGCCTCAGTCGTTAAAATTGACGTTGAATAAAGGCGCTGCTGAGCGTATGGGCGTTGAATGGAAAGACGAGTGGGACGACCTCGCTGAAGACATTATTGAGTAAAAAGATCATTTAAGAAAGGAATGAAGCCCTGTGTCGATCTGGTTTACTGGCTCCTTAGAAATGGGATTAATCTACGGCATCATGGCACTCGGCGTCTATCTCTCCTTTCGCGTGCTTGACTTCCCCGATTTAACCGTTGATGGAAGTTTTGTCACAGGGGGAGCCGTCGCTGCGCTTATGATTACAAATGGAATACATCCCTTGCTGGCTACGATTGCTGCACTTGCAGCAGGGTTTTTGGCTGGATGTATCACGGGATTATTAAATACTAAAGGAAAAATCAATGCGCTGCTCTCAGGTATTTTAATGATGATTGCATTGTATTCCATTAATTTGCGGATTATGGGACAGCCCAACCTGCCATTATTAAACGATGAAACATTGCTTTCGCAGTTTGAGGGCGTGCTTGGCGGCAACGAGTGGAGCACGATGATTTTCATGGTTGTGCTCGTTCTGCTCGTCAAGGTCATCGTCGATCTCTTTTTGAAAACAGAGGTCGGTTTGGCTTTGCGCTCCACGGGAGACAACGCGCGGATGAGTCGAAGCTTTTCCGCGAATACGAACACTTTAACGGTACTAGGGCTCGGCCTTTCGAATGGTCTTGTTGCACTTTCAGGTGCGTTCTTCGCTCAATACAGCAAGTTTAGTGATGTAAGCATGGGAATTGGGATGATCGTGATCGGCCTTGCCTCTGTCATCATCGGCGAAGCACTTTTCGGCAAAAAAACGATCATGCGTGTCACGCTCAGTGTTATTCTTGGGGCGATTATCTATCGTATCGTCGTGGCGCTCGCCTTACGAGTCGGCTTTTTAGACACGGGAGATATGAAGCTGATTACAGCTGTGATCGTTATTATCGCGCTCATCGTACCGCGCCAAGTCGATGTATACCGAGAGAAGGCACGCCGGAAGCGAAAACGGCAGGCTCTCCAAATGAACGGTAAAGGGGGGAACGGGATTGCTCCAGCTAAATCAGATCTCTAAAGTGTTTAACGAAGGGACCGTCGATGAAAAAAATGCTTTGGAACAAATTCAGCTGATCCTTGAGCCAGGAGACTTCGTAACCATTATTGGCAGTAATGGTGCCGGGAAATCGACGTTGATGAATACCATTTCAGGAGCCCTTGAGCCAGATGTTGGCGAAGTTATTTTAGATCATAAAGATGTGACACACTTAAAGGAGCATCAGCGAGCGCGTATGATTGGCAGGGTCTTCCAGGATCCTATGGCCGGCACAGCTCCAACAATGACCATTGAGGAAAATATGGCCATTGCTTACAGCCGAACGGCACGTCGTTCCTCTTTTCGTTTAGGAATTCTCAAGTCAAGAAAATCATTTTTTAAAGAGCAGCTTGAATTGCTCGGTCTAGGTTTGGAAAATCGTTTTGGTGCCAAGGTCGGTCTTTTATCGGGTGGTGAGCGCCAAGCTTTGTCCTTATTAATGGCGACATTCACTTCACCTTCATTATTACTTTTAGATGAGCATACAGCTGCACTAGACCCATCAAGGGCTGAGTTAATTACGAGGCTTACGAAAGAGATCGTTGAGCGGGTTGAGCTGACGACCCTTATGGTGACGCATAATATGCAGCAAGCGCTCGATTTAGGAAATCGTCTAATCATGATGGATAAAGGGCAAATCATATTTGAAGCATCCGGTGCCGACAAAGAGGCACTGACGATTGAACAGCTGATGAAAGCTTTTGAGCAAATTCGCGGTGAACAGATGGGGAATGACCGTGCGTTGCTCGGATGAGGGAATGCAATATATAGTGCGGAAAAGCTGACGGCCTTTTATAAAGTAAAGGTAGTCGGCTTTTCTTTTTAAGAGTGTCCGTCTACAATGAAAGAAGAGATTATGTTGGAAGGAGATTAATGATGTTATTTTTAGATAATTTAGGTCATACAGACCCTCGTTACAATCTTGCTATGGAGGAGTACGCTCTTAAAAACCTCCCGTTAAATGACTCTTATTTATTGTTTTACATCAACCAGCCCTCGATTATTGTCGGAAAAAACCAAAACACGCTTGAGGAAATTAACCCTCAATTTGTCGATGATAATGACATCATCGTTGTACGACGTTTGTCCGGCGGGGGCGCTGTCTATCACGATTTAGGAAACTTAAATTTTAGTTTTATTACAAAGGATGATGGCGAAAGCTTCCATAACTTTAAAAAATTTACCGAACCAGTTATTCAAGCACTGCAGCGTTTTGGCGTTCAAGCTGAGCTAAGCGGGCGAAACGATATCGTTGCTGAGGGTAAAAAGATTTCCGGAAACGCCATGTTCGCAACGAAAGGACGCATGTTTAGCCACGGCACTTTGATGTTTGATTCGGAGATCGAAAATGTCGTTTCGGCACTTAATGTAAAAATGGATAAAATTGCTTCGAAAGGCATTAAATCCATTCGTAGTCGCGTGACAAATATTTTAGAATTAATGGACGAGGAAATGAGTATTGAACAATTTAAACAACTCTTGCTTCGTTACATTTTTGATACAGAAGGAGATATACCGAAGTACGAATGGACGGAAAAAGACTTACAAGCCATCCAGGAGCTTTCTGAAAAACGATATCAGCAATGGGATTGGAATTATGGACGTTCACCTAAGTTTAATGTCCAGCACTCTCATCGCTTTCCCGTAGGACAAGTTGATATCCGGCTTGACGTCGTCAAAGGGAAAATTAAAGACAGTAAGATCTTTGGTGACTTTTTCGGTGTTGGCGACGTAAATGATATTGAAGCACGGTTAAATGGAGCCATTTACTCAAAAGAAGGCATTGAAAAGGCCCTAGAAGATGTGGATATTCAACATTACTTTGGCAACGTTTCTAAAGAAGAAATTGTAAGCTTATTATTTTAATATTTTTTGAAAAAAGTCCCAATAAGACCCCCAATAATTCCCTGTAATAAAAGAACGTGCGTTCGATTATAATGGGCGTTAAGGGGGTTCTTTTTATGGGGCAACGTTGGTCGGATGAGGAAGTGCAAATCATTGACAGATTTATTGAGGTGTCTTATGCACGGAAGGTGCTTACGAGAGACTTAGCTTTGCTGCAGGCTGGGCAATGCGCATGGAAGCTGCTACAGCCATATGAAAGACTGCTAAGACGTGTGTTGCAGCAAATGTCGGAAGAACTTTATCAAACGAAAAATGAGCTGGCTGCAAATCGTATCGTGATTCATGAAGAAGAGCGCCAAAAACAATATGATGGTACGACGCGTCTTATTTTTAGGGTCTTTTTCAGAGGGTATGAGCGAAAAAGAGAATGGCAGGGTACACACCTGCGCCAGCGCGTTGAAAAGACCATTGATGCTTATTTTCAGCGCAATTGTCAACAGACCTCTTAAAAATTGGATGATGATTGAGGAGGGGTAACTCTGAAAACGTGGTATCGCTATATGGTTTTTGGATATGTAGGTTATGCGCTTTGCATCGTGGCGTATTTTACATGGGGAGTCTCCTTTAACGTTCCAGAGGTTTATAAGGGAACACCTGCAGATCCTCATACATTTCTATCAGCAGGGGAATGGTCAGCTCATGTCGCCATGGTCCGGCTACGTGCAGTCGTTTTTTTTCTGAAGTCTCCTCTAATATGGCTTGCCTTAGTGGGTTTGATTTGGACTCCAGCTGGGAAAGAGCTTCAGTCGCGCATTAAACAAAAATTTCCCGAAAAAATTCATGTCCCTATATTTGCGCTGTTCGTGCTCACTATCGCGCAAATCATTTCCCTGCCTTTTCGTTTTGCACAGTATCGTTTGGCATTTAGAGAAGTGTTAAATGTACAGTCGTTTTTTGAATGGTTTACTGATTTTTGGCTTGGCTTTGTCGTCAATGCATTGTTACTCGTTTTTCTTGTCACTTTTGTCTTCATTTTGATCAAAAGGTTTCGCTATTGGTGGCTGATTCTTTGGACGTTTGTCACACCGCTGGCTATAGCCTATGTGCTCATTCAGCCCGTTTGGATTGAACCACTATTTTATGAAACGACTCCATTGGAAGGTACACCGATCGCACACGAGATTCGCTCGTTTGCAAATCGGCATGATATTGGCGTAGAGCATTTGTATGAAATGAATCGTTCTTCGACTAGCACAGCTTTAAACGCATTTGTTTATGGGATTGGGGATAGTGCTCGCATTGTCGTTTGGGATAATACATTAAAAGCATTGCCTCTTCAGGCGGTTTTATATATTACAGCTCATGAGTTTGGACACTTTCAAGACAAACATTTTTATCTCGGTCTTGCTAGCGTTATATTGTTCATGTTTCCTGTTTTGTATATTGTTCATCGCTGCATCCATTGGTTCGCACATAAGGCTGGGCACCTTTCACTTACAGATGCGCGCACCGTGCCGTTTCTTCTTCTCATTGTGAGCATCATGATGTTTTTATCTTCTCCCCTTCAGCAAGGCGTCTCGCGTGGTATGGAGTATGAAGCAGATCGCTTTGCATTAGAAGCCTCCTCAGAGCCAGAAGCTGGGATAGCAGCGTATCAAGCCATTGCAAAACGTAATTTCTCCACAGCGTATCCACCGCCATGGGTGCAATTTTGGACAGCAAGTCACCCGCCTATTGTTGAGCGAATTTATCGAATTTGGCGTTATCTTGAAACATCTAGGTCAAGTGTTCCGTAAATAATTGTAATGAGTGAATAGATCAGAAGGTGGCGAAGGAATGTGAAGGTCATTAATGAACGATTGTGGGATATCGAAGAATGCTTACAGAAGGAAGAGAGATTCAAACGACGGTTAGATGATGTCATGCAAGAATTGGATGACATTCGACAGAAAAAGGAGCATCTCTTAGAAAGATTGCAAAAAGAAGAAGAAGATGTGGAGCAGTTGACAGGCTTTCATCCGTATAATGTATTTTACCGTTTAATGGGAACGAAAGAGGAACGGCTTTTAAAAGAAAGGCAAGAAGCAGCACAGGCAAAGCTTTCGTATGATGAAATTATTCAGGCTGAAAATGACCTTCAACAAGAAGCGGCAGCTTATCGAGAAGAGATTGCAAAGCTAGGCACTCTGCATCAGGAATACGAGGAACTCCTAAAAGAAAAAGAGGACTTTTTAAAGAACCAGGATTCATTTACCCGTAAAGCGTTAGAGGAACTTATTCAAAAAGAACAAGAGACTCACGCGCTAGGTAAAGAGTTAGATGAAGCAGTCAATGCAGGAAAAGCTGTTCAAAGGGCTCTAAATGAGGCGATTGCTTCGTTTGAAAAAGCAAGCTCATGGGGGACCTTTGACATGTTTGGCGGTGGTCTAATATCGACCGCAATAAAGCAGTCGCATATGGGAGATGGGAGAGAGATTGTGCATCGTGCTCAGCAGGCTTTACGTAGATTTAAAAGAGAACTAAAAGACGTCCAGCATTCACTTGACCTTCACCTTGAAGCTGATGGATTTAGTCAATTTGCAGACTTCTTTTTTGACGGATTGATTACGGATTGGGTTGTTCAAGGAGAGATAGAGCTTTCATTAGAGCACCTAAAAAAGCAAAATCAAGAAGTTCGGCGCGTTTTACGAATCATTGAGCAGCATAGTCTCGAGGTAAAAAAAGAGGAAGACCAATACAGCGATGCGCGAAAACGACTGGTTATGAATTCGTAAATACGTCGATGATCTAGAAGGGTATGACTTGATCATCGGCGGGAAACCCTTTAAGCTTAAAACAATCCGCAGAATCAGTCGTTAAAGAAATAGAGAAAAAGCCTAAGGAGGGTGTTTTTTGGAAACATTGCAATCGGTTACAGAAATCTTAAATCAACGTGGCAGAGAGCTGCCATTGCGGCCAAAGACCTTGTGGGATGAAGAATTGTCAGAAAAAATAAAAGATCTTCCGAACAGTGAGTTGGCTCGAGAAGATGCACCGCACTGGGGCGCAGACGCACTACGTAGCGCACTTTTGTTATGGAATGATGACTTATACGCGTCTCACGAACTTTCACAGAAAATAGAACAGCCGACCGGAAGCTTTCTTCATGGTGTGATGCACCGACGAGAAGGGGACTTTTCCAATGCAAATTATTGGTTTAGAAGGGCAGGAGTACATGAAATTTATCCGGAATTAAATAAACACGCCTCGGAGCACTTGCCTGATTTTAACAAGTCAGCTTGGGATCCGGTAGCGTTCGTCGAAGAAGTCGAGAAAGCCACTTCACAAAAGGATGCCGTTTTAATTGTGAAATGTCAGGAAGTTCAACGTATTGAAATGGATTTGATTATTCAGTATATACGTACTCTTTAAAAGTCAAAAACAGCCCGTTCGCTGAGATGAACGGGCTGTTTAATGTCATTAAACATGAATAAATGAGAGCTTTTGGGCGGTTAAAGGGAAGACATTAAGCGATGATATTCTTTTGAATACACCATAAACGCTTCCTTGTCTTTACGTTCTAACGCATCATCAATCTTGTCCTGTAGCTGTTGGATCCGGGCTTTTGTAAGTGCCTCATCAAGAACCATATCAATATACAGGTCAAGGACAAAGGACTTGACATTCTTTCTGTTCGACGGTGCAGATGCATACATCTTTTCAGTGTAAGAATATTCATTGTTCATATCAATCACCCCTGAGCCCTTTTTTTATTATAGAGAGTTCATAAATCCGATGCAAGTATTTTTAAATAATTTAGAAAAAGTTATGAGAGTAAAAGTTACAGGCTGGATAAATCAGTCTTGGCGAAAGGATAAATTTTGAATTAGAGAGAAGATTACGAAAGACGAGTAACGACCAACGAGAGTGTTTGTCAAAAGAGTGACACGCCACAAGAAAGTGGCGTGTCGAATGGTGCTTTAAGACAATCTATGAACCGACCAAATCGTTCCTTCAGGAGATCCGCCGCCTAAGTTTAAGTCGATCGTTAACCCATCTGATTGATAAAGGATGCTAATGACGTCGCCTGCATTTAACTCAACATCTCCTTGTAAAATGACTTGACCATTTCCTAAAATTGCTCGTAATGTGAGAACTAAAGCAACGTTTACATTTAATAATGGGAATAGTCCTTCAACAAGGTTTGTAGGAGTAGGCGAAGTACGTTGGACGACGAATGATGGATTAATACCGCTACCAAGCGAGACTGAAAGTGCAGCCGTTGTCTGATAGCTAATAATCGCTTTAATGGAATATCTTCCAGTTGCAGGAACAGTGTATTCACCAGTCGTTGGGTTAAAGTCAGGTGATCCATAATAAGGACTTGTCACGGTCCAATTGTCTAATACAGTGTTAGCAGAAACAGTTGCGGGTGTTCTAGAGGCAGAAAAGCCAACACTCGTTATATCGCCTCCAGTAGGTCCGATGGGTCCAGTAGGCCCCGCATCACCTTGCGGTCCAGCAGGTCCAGTAGGCCCCGCGTCGCCTTGCGGTCCGGCAGGTCCAGTAGGTCCGGTAGGTCCTCTTTCTCCACCAGCGGGTCCAGGCGGTCCAGGTGGTCCTTGAGGCCCTCGTGATCCAACTCTTCCAGGTGGTCCAGTAGGCCCTCTCGAGCCACAACAGAAATCATCAAAGTCCATGACCATGTCCTCCCTAATACGAATAAATAATTTATCCGCAGCGATTTAAAAAACTAAGGGTCTTGTTATAGCAAGACAAGATCATCTTATGAGCCGCAGAGCACAATGCTTGTGCCATTGTTCCAATAAAACAGAGAAAAGCAAGGAAAGATAATAATGAAAAAATAGGTGGAATATTACTATAGGACTTAATATTATTAGCGAATAAAAAAGACACCTGTCATGAGAGAAAGCAAATGATATTTAAGAGGTCGCCATTTTTATGTTGACAAATATATCCATCATCGATAAGATAAAGATAGGTCGGAGGTACTAAATATTAAGGAGTGAATTTTTTGAAAAAACTATTTCCTTCGTCTATTTATAATATTCAATCTAAAGCCTTGGCTGTTTTTCCGGAAATATGCTCAAATGGACAATTATTCTCGAGAGTTTTGGAAGAGAATGCTGATTATTTGCTCGATATCAAACCGTTCGATCTTGTAAGGCTTAGCTGTGAATATTATGGCAGTAGTTTACGTGGACGCCAGGACGGAACAAAAGCGTTATCGGGAATTACATACAAACCTCCAATTGTTCTATCCACATCAGCTGACATTTATTTGTTCCCCACAACTTCACCATCATCAAGTCAATGTTGCTGGATTTCTTTTAAATGCATTGAAAAGATTAAACCCATTTCTAAAGAAGTATTTATTCAGTTTAATGAAAAAGAAAAATGGAGAGTAAATATCTCCCCATCCTCCTTGAAGACACAAATTAATCGCATTACTCATTTGCGACAGTTAATGAACAATCGTGTGATTTAATCCTCTTGTTGCACATAACGTTTATCCTTCATGAATAACCTCCAAAACAAATAAAATCCAGGCACTAAAATAATTGAACCAACAATATACGTGACAAAAAGCGCACGAAATGTATTTGGGGTTGTAAAGCCAGAAGAGATTGTCACATCCGGATAAATCATGTAGGGTAAGTGAGCATTTCCATAAGCATAGCTTGCAAGCACATATTGAAACACAGTCAAAAGGACAGCGGTTCGTGGCAGTATGACTGGCACCGCACGATTTTTAGCGGTGATTAAAAGAGCATAACCGATCATGAAACAAGCTGTCGAAGCGAAGAGCCACAATTGATTGTCCCATAAGCCAGCATATAACCATGGAGCCTCCGACCGAACGCTCCATACAATCCAAAGAGCAGAGACAAACGATAACGGACCGAGAATCAATGCGTTTTTTCGATATACGTCATACGCTGTGCGCGCTCCAGCAACGTTAGAATAATCTGCAAGCAGTAGCGCAGATAAAAAAAGCGTTGAAAAAACGGCGAATAAAATGAACGCGTAGATGCTAGGGCTTGTCAGTAATGCGTCAGGTAAAAGGGAAGGACGACCTTCAATAAAGCCAATGTAATTTCCATGAGTAATAGGTAAAACGAGGATTAGAAGCGCTGGAATTAAAATACCAGACAATCCGGAGATCACTTCCAGCGTTCTTTTATACCTTGGGTGTGCTGATGCCGAAAAAACGAGAAACGCACTTCTCAATGCCAGTAATAATACAATCATGCTTCCGGGAATCAATAGAACTGTCCCTAATGAGAAGGAAGCCCCTGGAAAAAAGCTAAACAGTGCGACGACAATCATGACAATAAATACATTTGTAACTTTCCACGATGGAGAAAGGTATTTATTAGCAATGGTTGTCGCTCGCGTTTGAGGACGTTTTCTGTAAAGCATTGAATAAAAGCCTGACCCAAAATCAATTGTTCCAGCGACAGAGTACAAAACGACAAAACCCCAAAGTAAGGTAATTGCCAAGACATCGTCATTCATGAGGTTGCCCTCCTTTTTGCGAAGCCAGAAGTGGTTCTAATGGGTTTCGCTTAAAATAATGGAAAAGAACAAGGATTACGGCAATGATTAAAATGACGTAGATGACTAAGAACGCCATAAACATTTCTGGCAGTCCAGCTGCGACCGTCACAGACTCAGACGTTTTCATCATTCGATAAATGACCCACGGTTGTCGACCAGAGCAGGCAAATATCCATCCTGTTTCAATTCCTATAAGCGCAATTGGGCCAGAAAAGACAAATCCCCATAATAGCCACTTTGGAAAGGGCTTTTTTTTCCGAATAAAATACATAATCGTTGCAAGTGCTGACCATGCAAGTAAAAAAACACCTGAAAAAACCATCGTATTGAAGAGGGTGTGTGAAAAAGAGGTGGCCACCATTCCTCGGGAAATGCGTTTAAGCCTAGCACTTCCTCATCAAATCGATTGTTGGCCAAAAAACTGAGTGCCCAAGGGATTTCAATGCCGAATTTGACTTCTTCTGATTCACGATCCGTATACCCGCCAATAGAAAGTGGGGCATAGGTTGTCGTTTCAAACAAACCTTCAGCCGCAGCGAGTTTTTCAGGCTGCTCTTGATGAAGGTGTTGAGCTGATTCATGGCCATTTAGACTTGTTAAAAATGAAAAAATCCCACCAGTAATGAGTGCCATCAGCAAAGCTCTTTGGTGAAAGCGACGAACCTTTTCATTTTGTCTGTTTTTGAGAAGCTTAAATGCAGCGATAGAAGCGATAAAAAAAGCGCCAGTCATAATCGCAGTTAAACCTACGTGTGTTGCAGTGACCAAAAAACTGGAGTTAAAAAAAGCCTTCCACGGGTCGACGTCCGTAATCTCTCCATTTACAAGAGAAAAACCAGCAGGTGTTCCCTCAAAAGCGTGCACATTTGTAATCAGGATCGCAGAAGCCAATGCACCGATCGCAACAAAGACAAGCGATATAATACGTTGGGTTGATGAGAGCCTGTCGGCCGCATAGACATAAATGGACATGAACAGCGCTTCGAGAAAAAAAGCAAACACTTCGATTTGAAAAGGCAAGGAAATAACTTTCCCAACAACCTCCATAAATCCAGGCCATAAGAGCGCGAGTTGAACACCAGCAATTGTGCCAGTCGGAATACCTACACCGAGTATGACGGCGAAGCCCCGAGTCCATCGATCTGCCATAATTGCATAATCTCGTTCACTCGTTTTTTGATACAATAGTTCAGCGAGTAAAATCATGACAGGCAAACCGACACCAAGTGTTGCGAAGATAATGTGTACACCCATTGTCATGCCAAAGAGAGAACGGGCAATCGTTAAATCTTCCATTTATCGTGACCTCTTTTCGTGAAGTTAAGCTTGGTGTGTTACAGTATGACTAATGCCGTTAACCTTTGATTGGTCATATCATTTGATAGAAACAGCGACTTTATTCACAAAGTCTGGAGATATGTTTCCATCAGCTATGAATATGATTGTGGATGTAGTAAACTAAAGTGGAAGATAGCAATAATGAGGAGCTAATAAATGCATGAGAGAATGGTTAGATGAAGTCAACATCTGGATAAATGAAGGAAATGTATCTCATTTTGTGGAACAATATGAAGCATACCCGGTGCTTGGCTTTCTCTTGCCTTTTATCGAAGCTTTTATTCCAATTCTTCCAGTGGTGCTGTTTGGTCTTGCGAATGCTCAAGCTTTTGGACTTTTACAAGGGTTTATTCTTTCGTGGACAGGCGCAACGGCTGGGGCGTTTTGCGTCTTTTTGATCGTTCGATCGCTTGGAGAAGCGCGATGGCTACGCTTTATTCGTGAGCAGAAAAATGTAAAAAAAATGACGCTGTGGGTCAAAGAACGTGGCTTCGGTCCACTATTCATCTTACTTTGTTTTCCATTTTCGCCGTCATCATTAATTAATGTTGTGGCAGCCTTATCGCGGGTGAGTATCCATCAGTTTTTGTTAGCCCTCATGATGGGGAAAGCAATGATGTTTTTTTTAGTATCTTATATAGGTCATGATCTACAAGCGTTGATTACTCAGCCTATTAGAACAATTTCAGCATTACTTGCCATCACTATCTTATGGTACATTGGAAAGAGGATTGAAAAACGATTGCAAATGAAGGTTGAACGCAGTCGTGAAAGGTAGCGGGAAGGGAGTTACAAAAGAGCGTATGGAAGAACAAGACCAACAAGACCAAAATCGACGTAATGAAAAACAACGAAGTCAGTGGTTTGATTGGGTGAAAACCATTGGAATCGCTTTGATTGCAGCTTACATTATTCGAAGCTTTTTGTTTTCAAGCTATGTTGTTGAGGGAAGCTCTATGGAGCCAACGCTTCAAGATGGCAATTTGTTACTAATCAATAAAATTGGTTATACCATTGGGGATATTGAGCGTTTTGATGTGCTTGTCTTTCATTACAATGATAAAAATGATTATGTAAAGCGCGTCATTGGTCTTCCGGGAGATCATGTGGTCTATAAAAATGACCAACTCCTGATTAATGAAAAGCCACTTCCTGAGCCTTACTTGTCTGAGTTAAAAGAACAATCCCTTGGAAGATTAACTGGAGACATTGACCAGATTGTCCCTAAAGGAAGTTTGTTTGTTTTAGGTGACAACCGACGAGGAAGTTCAGACAGCCGTCATTTCGGTTTTGTACCAATTGATCATGTTGTTGGAGAAGTCAGTTTGCGTTTTTGGCCATTAAATCAGTTTGATTTTAATTTTCATTCATGATGATGAGACGTACGCCGGGGAAACTCGGCGTATCACTCATATTGATCAAATGAGTGGATTGACATTTTTATAAAACATTGTATGATGCAATCGATTACATTTATAAGTTCGGAAAGGATGCGAGTATGTATGACAGTAGAAAAATTGCGAGTAGGTATTGTTGGTAGTGGTGGTATAGCTAAAGCTGCACATATCCCTAACTACAAGAAGTTAGAAGACGCGGTTGTTTTAGCTGCTGTAAGTGATGTAGCAATCGAAAGAGCAGAAGAAGTGAAAGAAGAGTTTGGTTTTGAGGTTGCGTATAGCGATTATGAGGAAATGTTCCAGAAAGCAAATTTAGATATTGTTTCTATTTGTACCCCTAACAAATTTCATGCACCTATTGCTGTGGCTGCCCTTAAAGCTGGCATTCATGTTCTTTGTGAAAAGCCGCCGGCAATGACTGTTGAAGAGGCTGAACAAATGAAGCAAGCTGCTGAGGACGCGGGCAAAATTTTAGCGTATGGCTTCCATTTCCGCCAGCAGCCACAAACGCAATTGCTCAAAAAATATATTCTTAACGGAGATTTGGGCCGCGTTTATGCAAGTAACGCGATTGCACTTCGTCGCCGCGGTATTCCAGGATGGGGCGTTTTTACAAACAAAGAACTGCAAGGTGGAGGTCCTTTAATCGATATCGGTGTTCATATGCTTGACACGGCCTTATACTTAATGGGATATCCCGAGCCATCGGTCGTTATGGGTGCGACGTATGCAGAAATTGGCACAAGACAAGGTCCTGGCCTGATGGGTGCATGGGATTGGGAAAACTTCACAGTTGAAGACATGGCTCGTGGAATGATTCGTTTTAAAGATGGTGGTTCTTTAGTAGTAGAGAGTTCATTTGCAGCAAACATTGAAAAGAATGAAACGATGAACGTTAAGGTAATGGGGTCCCACGGAGGAGCTGACTTGTTCCCATTACATATTTTCCAAGAGAAGCACGGATCATTAACAGATACAAAACCAGCTTACTTGCAGGAGATCAACCCGTATGAAGAGCAAATACGCTTATATGTAGAAAGCATCCAAAACGGATCACTTTCCGATAAATTATGTTCAGCTGAACAAGGGGTGATCGTCCAAAAGATTATTAATGGATTGTATCAATCTGATGAAACTGGTGTGCCAGTTCAATTTTAATTTTATGTGGGGGTAAATTCAATGGCTATTCGAGTAACGATATGGAATGAATTTCGCCATGAGCAACAAAATGAACAGGTAAAAGAAGTGTACCCAGACGGAATCCATGAAGCGTTAGCCTCTTATTTAAACAAATGCAAAGGAATAACAACAAAAACAGCCACTTTGGATGAGCCGGAGCACGGGCTCACTGATGACGTTTTAGAGAATACTGATGTGCTTATTTGGTGGGGGCATACGGCTCACCATGAAGTAGACGATGCTGTTGTTGAAAAAGTGTACAATCGAGTTCATGCTGGTATGGGGCTTATCGCATTGCATTCAGCCCACTTTTCTAAGATTTTCAAAAAGCTAATGGGGACAACATGTGATCTAAAATGGCGTGAAGCCAATGATAAAGAACGTCTTTGGGTCACTGCGCCAAATCACCCTATTGCTCAAGGCATTGGTGACTATATCGAATTGCCAGCAGAGGAAATGTATGGTGAGTTCTTTGATATCCCTCAACCTGATCACGTCATTTTTACGAGCTGGTTCACAGGTGGGGAAGTTTTTAGAAGCGGATGTACATTTACAAGGAGTAACGGAAAGATTTTTTACTTCCGCCCTGGTCATGAAACATATCCAACTTACTATAATGAAGAAATTCTTCATGTGATTGAAAACGGTGTGCGCTGGGCTGCACCAGTAGATTGGAAAGACTTTAACTTCGGCAACGCACAACCCCTTGAAGATATGTAAATGAAAAAAGAACCGGTCATTGGGAGCGGTTCTTTTTTAGGTGCATTTAGTTTTCAATAACAATTTGGTTTACTTTTAATTGCACAGGTTGCGCTAACGTGTCACCGACAGGGCATGTCTGTTCAATAAAGGCAACAAATTCTTCCACTTTTTCTTTTGGCGCATCCGTTTTAATATGAATGTTGTAGCGAATATCTGTATAACCTTTTCTAACATCGGCTTTTAATAAAAATCCGTCTGGATCAAGGTCTCCTTCAAGCTCTATCCAAAAATCACTAAACTCGATTTGAAATTTTTTAGCGTAAATTCTAGCCACAATCGCCTGGCATGCGCCAAGTGCCCCTAAAACAAGCTCTACTGGATTCATTCCTGTATCAGTTCCGCCTAAGTTTTTAGGCTCGTCCACAGTAATTTCAAAATTTCTTGATTTAACCTTTACTTGAACCCCGTCTTGTAAATGAGCAGTCGTTTTAAATACCGTTTTAGCCATAATCATCTGACCCTCTTTCTTTGGAGTATAATTACACCTTCAGTATACCTCTTAAATGTGAAACAATCTACATGTATTTGTGAAATGTTGAACAATTTTTTTACTAGAAGAAAGCTTAACAGATTTTTTACTCTCTTTTTCTATTTAACATTTGCTAAAGTTTTTAAACAAATATTAATTTGATATAACGAAGGATAGTAAGAAATGCTGATAAAATAAGGAGAGATTATTTTGTGCTTTATTAAGAACGATTTAAACAATAATACAAAAGCGCAAACGTAAGTTATTTCAAGTATTAGCAAGTAAACACGGTGTTTATTGCTAAAAATGATCAAATTTGCCGAAAAATGATTGTTTTAACTATTCAGTTCTATGGATATACTAAATGCGGTTGTTCTTAAAAGAGAACAATAGTGATCATGTTTTAAGAATTTAAATGATAACAGAGGAGGGAGGGGCAATTCGAAAAAAAAGAGTCACTACTTATCGTTCTCAAAAAAGAATGGTTCGACATGTGATTGTTTCTACATTCTGCATTTCACAAATGGGTATCTGGGCATTTGTGACAACAGTAGATGGAACGCTGGCAAAGTATAATGATGTCATTCATTATAATGGAGAACTTCATGTATCATGGGAACCAGCATTTCCGTGGGACGGAAGTGAGCTAGTGATCGAAAGTGGGGAATTTCACTTTACAGATCAAGCTGTAGAGTTTGTTGTTACGAATGATACACCATATGAAATGCTTGGAGAGACGATGTACATGTTCGACGGTCCTGGGTATGAAAGTGAAGAAAAAGTATTTAAATCATTAAAAGGTCATTCTAGTAAGACGCTTTCGTTTTCAGTTACTGAACCGGGAACATATACGCTTACTGTACAACAAAGATATGGATATCAAGGTGAAAAGGAAACTGTCACAAAAAGCATAGAATACACGAGTGACATGGCACGCCTTGCAGAATTGCCTCACATCAATTCAAAAATGATTGATGAATTTCAACAAGGAAAGTGGACACTTGCAGAATTGGAACAGTGGTCTGAAAAACCGGAATATTATGATGTCTATAAAAAAGGTACAATATCACAAAATGTTTGGCGGCTATGGCTTGATGGAGAGCTTTCAGAGGATACAATCGACCAAATCATTGATGGAAACCGTTCTGAATCAGATATCCAGAAGTTTGTTGATCTTCCTTTAGATCCTGAGCTTCGCCGCAAGCTATTGGAACAAAATATTTCTAATGCGTTATTGAAAGCGATAGAGGAACAAAAAGTATCGGAAGAACAATTGAAATCATTTTTAGAAGGTTCCATGAATGAGGAAGATCTGTTATCAGCCGCAAGCGAACGTTCTGAAGACGTTTCGAAATCAGAAGATTTACTTAATGAGATGGTAAACAAAGGGTATGACCTTGATGAATTAAATGCAAAATTAAAAACTGGTGAAGTTACAGCAGAGGATATTCATTCTTTTCTTGAGGGGACGTTGAGTAAAGAAGAATTTGAGAAGCAGTTATTTAATGATGAAGTCGACGCTGAGACGCCAGGAACAACGGAATTAGAAGGTGAAACTGACCAGCTCCCTGAGCATCCCGCTTCAAATGAAGAAGGGGTTCAGGAAGGTCATGATTCAACGGAGGACACAATTCCTGTGGAAGAGGGAGAAAGCGGTCAAGGTGAAGAGCTTCCGCCACCTGATGGAACTCAGGAGGAAAATGTTTCAGAAACCGATAAATCTGAGGAAGATACTTCATTAGAAGATAAATCAACCTCGGGAGACGAGGATGGGACTCCACCAACTGAAGATGGTACATCGGAAGAAGATACTCCAGCAAAAGAAGAACCAGTCGCTGAGTCAGATGAATCTGCCGAACAAGATCAAGATGCAGAAACGCCGACGTCTGACGAGGTATCGGAGAACGAGGATTCTGATGCAACGAAAGAAGAAGGTTCCGAGAAAGAACAAGCACCTTCTGAAAGTCCAAAAGATGCTGTTGAAGAAAAAACAGCTGAGCGTCAACCGAGTGATCTCACCGATGCGAATCAAGTCGACAAAGACGAAAAAGAATCTTCAGCAAAAAATCAAAAGCAAGACGTTAATGAACAGCAAGCTAAACGAGAAAAAACTGACACTCCAGTGAGTGAAAAATCAAATGCTGAAAGGGGTGAAAAGTAATGTCAGTGCTACGTCTTTTGAAAGGTCTCGGTAATGTTTTATTCTACACAGCTGTAATTACAGTGGCCATAATGTTTATTCTAACGAAAGCTGGTCAAGGAGAAGCATCTTTATTTGGATACCAGTTTAAGGTGGTTCTTTCTGGGTCAATGGAGCCTACGATGCAGACAGGTTCAGTCATTGCAGTAGAGCCGGTAAAAAGTGATGCGGACATAGGTGTTCAGGACATCGTTACGTTTATCACTCCAGAAGAACAACTCGTGACTCACCGCATTATCGAAGAGCGGTCCGAAGGTGTTTTTCTAACAAAAGGAGATAACAATGACGCTGCTGATGCAGAATTGTTACGCTCTGAAAATATTACTGCGACGTACGCAGGCTTTACAATTCCCTTACTCGGATATTTGATCATGTTTATGAAATCGAACTGGGGTCCAGTCGTCATGCTCATTGTCCCTGGCATCATCCTTATTGCCCATGCCATCTTCACTGCATGGAGCATTATTCGTGAGCTTGAGAGGAAAGCCAAAGGAAATGAGGCAGTAGCAAACCAACAAAACAAAGCACAGGAGGAAAAACAATGGGTTTAAAAAAGAAACTAGCAGGTAGCGTACTTTCAGCAAGCTTAGGATTATCATTAGTTGGAGGAGGAACGTGGGCAGCATTTAACGATATTGAAGAAGCAACAGGAACGTTTGGCGCCGGTACGCTTGACTTAGATATCAATGATCAAGATGGCGTAGAAACTGCGTTAGTCTTACGCAATTTAAAACCTGGCGATTCTTTAGAGCATGAATTTGTCCTACACAATAACGGTACACTTGCCATTAAAGATGTATTAATGACTATTGATGTACCTGAAGAAGGATTTATGAATGGTGATAACGAGTACGAAAGACATACTGGAGAATCAGCAGACAATACAGCTGGTGAATTCCTTGAGCAATTTCAGGTTGAAATTTTACGGGTAGATGAGGCAACAGGTGACAATTTCCGAATTATTGAGCCTGAAGATGGTATCACGTTAGAAGACATTCGAAACGGTAATTTAGATGGTGTTGTCACAGTTGATGACAAGCTGAATTTAGCGCCAATGCATCCAGGAGCAGAAGACTATTCAGGTCTCCCAGTCCTTCCTGAAGAAACAGAAACGATTAAGTTCAAGTTAACTTTTGTCGATGATCAAACAACTGTTGGTGATTCCAATTACATGGAACAAAACAAATTCCAAGGTGACGAAGTGACGATCAATATGAGCCTTGAAGCTAGACAATGGAATGGTCTTGACATTACTGAGGAAACAGATGTTGATCCTGATACAGGAGAAGTCATTGACAATAAGCGTTCTTATAATGGATTGACTCCTGAAGAGTATGAAGCTGCTGCGGATAGCGAATAAGTCGCATATTAAATAAGCAGGGGTGAGTGCATGAAAAAACGGTTTGTAGCCTTGATTGCTAGCGGTTTTATTGCTTTTGCCCCAACCGATGTAAATGCTGAAAAACAGGAAGTGGACATTGGTCTGCTTCCTGTGGATCAGTTTTTCACATTAAAAAATATTAAGCCAGGAGATACAGCTGTTCAGACGTTGGAAGTGGCAAACGACGGTCGGCGTGATTTTTGGTATGAAGCAGAAGCTACGTATGTCAAGGGCAGCGAAATGTTCTTTGAGCAATTGGAATTACTTGTGACCCACATGGAAGAGGGGGTCATTTATAGAGGAAAACTGGCTGATTTTACGGACTTTGAGCGAACGCAACGACTCGAAGCGGGCAGTTCGGAGGCACTCACTTTTAAAGTACACTTTCCTTGGGAATCAGGTAATGAATTTCAAGGGTTAAACTCGGAGTTTAAATTGCGGTTTTATGCAGCTGCAAAGCCGGACGATCCTGATGACCCGGACGATCCCGATGACTCGGACGATCCCAACGATCCTGATGACCCGAACGATCCAGACGATCCTAAAGAACCAGGTGACCCAGACGATCGTGGAGAACGTGAAGATTTGACAGATATAGAGCATCCAGAAGATGATGATTCAAAAGACATTTCAAATGATACAGAAGATTCGGGCGAGCAGGATGCACCAGGGTTAAAAGACGACACAGGTACAAATATTCAAGCGCCAAAAGATCCATTCGATGGGAGCAGTGTTCCGCTATTACCACAGGCAGGACATGCGAATCCTGCTATTTATTTTTTGCAGGTGGGGCGCTTATATTGTTCGGGTTTGTCACGATATTCTGGAGACGAATATGGATACTACTTAAAAAGGGTGTGAGTAGCCTGTGATCATGCGAATTGGAAAATGGGTATTAGCATTTTCTAGTCTGATAGCAGGTGCTGCCCTTATTTTTTATCCAATTGTTCAAAGTCAAAAAATTGACGCAAAGCAATCTGAGCTACTGAACACATTAGCGGCTCAACGCAAGGAAAGTAACTCTGCATTGGACGCTATCTTCCAAAATGGCCCTCCTGTTGACAGTAGTGTGACTGCCGAGACGGCTACTTCTTCAGCAATTGCCCAGTTAACCATCCCGGGAATTGAGGCTAACATGCCGGTTGTCAATGGGGCATCCCTTGAAGATATGAAGTATGCTGCAGGACGGATGAAAGGGACAGCCCCAATCGGCAGTGTTGGAAACGCAGCCGTGGCAGCCCATCGCAGTTTTACTGAAGGCCAATTTTTTAATCGTTTAGATGAAGTGAAAGATGGAGATCAAGTCATTGTTCAAACTGCAGATGAAACTTATATCTATATCGTAGAACAGACTACGAGAGTTTTGCCTAATGACGTTTCAGTCTTAGAGCCTTCAGGAGAATCTTCGGAGTTAACATTAATTACATGTGATCCTATGATTAATCCGACACATCGACTTATTGTGAAGGCAAAGTTAGCAGAAAAGCCTACTTCTGATGCTCTTTCTGATGACGCCAACGGTGGTACTCAATAAAGTCTCGTAGTTCTTTTTTAGTCATACCAGAATCCATCGCCTCTTTGGCAAGTTGAAGCCAACCATCGTCCAGGAGATTTTCTTTTTCAGCGTGAGAGAGAAAGTGGGTTACCTGGACGTTTAATTCATTGGCAAGTTTATTCAGCACGTCAAGTGAAGGGTTTTGCTGCAAGCCCCGTTCGATTGAGCTTAAATATGATTTTGCCACATTTGCTCGACTGGCTAGCTCAGAGAGGGATAGATTCCGTAACAAACGCAATCGTTTAATTTCGTCACCTATCATCGGCCTCACCTCTTTAGAAATATACCATAATGATAGGGGTGTTGGCGCGATTTTATAGTAAGTTGTTATTAATTTGAGTGATTGTGCTTATAATGTCGCATAAAGTGACGCACTTCTTCCTTCGAAATACCCTCTTCTTTCATTTGGATAAACAATTCAACCCATTCCCAATCAAACTCTTCATCTATTTTTTCAGAGCACAAAGGACAAATTGATTCATCTTCCAAATTAAACACTCCCATGTATGATTAGATCCTTTAATATGAATATCTTTATGATGACACAGGCTCAAATATATTTTTCTAATGAATCATTGTTTAAAAGAGAAAATGGAAACTACTATTGTTTAGTGAAGTTTATAAACGTTTGCTAAACTAGGTTTATCGTCTAGTACACGAAACAATTTAAATAAGATGAAGGATGATAGCGGTCAATGAAATATGTTGTAAGAAGAATGGCCGGACAGTCTTTTTTGATAGTACGTGTGTTCGCATGATATACTATGAGTAGATTTAAGGGAGGTGGTAGGTTGTGACACTTCGATTGATTCTTGGAAGGTCTGGTCAAGGAAAAACTTCTTTTATACATAATGAAATTGAACAAAACGTGGTCGATTTTCCCCATCGTAAAACGATCATCATTGTACCAGACCAGATGACCCACCAAACAGAGTATTCTTTGATCTCAAGACCTCAATTTCCAGGTATGCTCGGAACGGAAGTGCTCAGCTTTTCTCGATTGGCTTTAAGAATCATGCAAGGAACATCAGGTGCGGAACAGCCTTTTATTAATGAAACTGGGGTTCACATGCTTTTGCGTCAATGCTTTGAAAAGGTGAAAGATGATTTGCTCGTATACCATTCCTCTATTTCTAAGCATGGTTTTATTCAAGACGTTTACGCGTTTTTTCAGGAACTAAAACGATACCAAATGACTGCAGACGATGTGTCTGCTTATGAAATGAGTGCTGAAGAACGTGCAGACACTTGGCAGGGTCAGCGTTTATTAAATAAAAAGATAAATGACCTAGCCAAAATGTATAGTGGGTTGGAGAAAGCGCTCCAAGGTCATTATACGGATGCAGAAGATTTGTTACGAATGGCTGCTGAACAATTGCAATTATCATCAATGTTTCAAGATACACACATCTATGTGGATGGTTTTAATGAGTTTACGCCCTTAGAAAGTCAACTTTTACTTGCTCTCATCAAAGGTTCTGCTCGTTTTTCAATTGCATTTACGATGGAGGGGGATCCTGAGCTTCCTCCTGAACATTCAAGCATGTTTCGCAAGACGCATGCAGCTGTCTATAAATTGTTGGAAGAAGCAAGGTCAGAAGGGATTGCCATTGAGGAACCCGTAAAATTGCATAAATCATTTTATGAAGATGCAGGTCTTCGCCATCTTGAAGCCCATTTGAATACATTACCCATTCAACCTTTTCATCAATCTACAAATATCAGTGTTCGAGGAGCGGTGAGTCGAAGAGCTGAGGTAGAAGCGTGTGCACGAGAAATCCTTTCACTCGTCCGTGATGAAGCGTATCGATATAAAGATATTGCGGTAATTTCCCGTGACATGGACGCGTATGCCCATTTGTTAAAAAATACTTTTGAAGAACTCGACATTCCTTTTTTTATTGATCAGAAAAGAACGATGCTTTCCCATCCTCTCATTGAATATATTCGTTCGGCTTTAGAGGTTGTAGAAACGGGCTGGCGCTACGAAGCCGTATTTCGCTGCGTCAAAACAGGATTATTGATTGAGCATTGCCCAACGGTTGATCAATTGGAAAATCATGTATTGGCATACGGAATTTATGGTTCTAAACGTTGGGGGCAGCATTGGGAGTATCGCAGATACCGTGGAGCGACTGGAGGCGTCCAAACTGACGAAGAAGTTCAGCATGAAAATCGTTTAAATACCGTTCGTAAACAAATCTATAGCCGATTAATTCAACTGGATGACGATCTCAAAAAAGCAAAAACCGTGAAAGAGCGATGCATCGCTGTATTTGAATTTCTTGAGCAAACAGAGGTCGTAAAAACGTTGGAAAAGCTTGCTGAGCAAGATGAAGACAGCGGCGATATGGTCAAGGCACGCGAGCATCAACAGGCATGGCAAGCAATCATTGATTTGTTTGATCAGCTTGTAGAAACATCTGGCCAGGAAGGTATGTCGCTCAGCCTTTTTAAGGAAGTGACTTTATCCGGGCTGGAGAGCTTAAATTTTGCGCTCGTCCCTCCTGCTGTAGATCAAGTGATTGTTGCTACACTCGATCAGTCGCGGGTGACTGGAATTCAAGCGGCCTTTGTCCTTGGCGTAAATGATGGCGTTCTCCCGTTAAACGTTCAAGAAAGCAGTCTATTGAGTGAGGAGGAGCGGGAGCATTTGCAAGAAGAAGGCTTCTCTTTAGCACCAAGCTCTAGACAGCGAATGGCTGATGAGACGTTTATGGCCTATACTGCATTTACAAAAGCTTCAGCTAAACTATACGTCACCTATCCGCTCGCTGATGAAGAAGGAAAGACGTTAATGCCTTCTCAATGGATTGCAAGATTAAATGAAATGTTTCCAACAACCAAATCGGAGCGTATCATCGTTGGAGATCCGTCAGAGGATTTACCGGAGGCGCAAATGAATTATATTGTTCGCCCAAGACAAGCACTGTCTTTATTAGCGACACAGCTGTCGCATGCTAAACGGGGGTATCCTGTTCATGATACGTGGTGGGCTGCGTACAATTTTTTTATGCAGCATGAAGAATGGCAAGTTCTGAGCCGAATGATTTTGCAAAGTCTATTTTTTGAAAACGAGGCGAAGCGTTTAACGAAAGAAACAAGTCGGCAGCTGTACGGTGACAAAATTCAAACAAGCGTTTCGCGAATGGAGACCTTTCAAGCTTGTTCTTTTTCCCACTTTTCGGGGTATGGACTTGGTTTGAAAGAACGAGCTGTTTTTCGACTTGGCGCTCCTGATATCGGTGAATTATTTCATTCCGCAATTAAAGAAATGAACGTATTTTTACAAAACAATAAGAAAAGCTGGAGCGATCTCGCAGATAAAGAATGTGAAGAGCTTGCTAGCAACACAGTAGAAAAACTTGCTCCAAGAATTCAAAAAGAGATTCTCTTGAGCAGTTCACGTCATTTGTATGTACTTAAAAAGCTTAAAAGTATTGTTTCAAGAACGGCAATGGTGCTCCGCTCACACCAGCAGCAAAGTGGATTTGTACCTTTTAAAAATGAGGTGGGGTTTGGTCCTGGCGAGGAGATTGATTCACCAATTTTCACACTGAGTAATGGGGTGAAGATGCAGTTGGTTGGGCGAATTGACCAAGTGGATATTGCCCGAACCGATCAAGGCCCTTTGCTGCGGGTCATTGATTACAAATCAAGTGCAAGAGGGCTGAGCCTTGCTGAAGTGTATTATGGACTTTCCTTACAAATGCTCGTGTATTTAGATGTCATCGTAAGTGAAGCAGTACAGTGGCTAGATGAGAAAAGTGCTCTTCCTGCGGGGATGCTATATTTTCATATTCATAATCCACTCGTGAGTGGAAGCTATAACGATTCCCGAGAGACGATTGAAGAGAAAGTGCTAGAGCAATTTCGGATGAAGGGCTACATGCTCGCTGATGATACAGTCGCATCAATGATGGACCAGAGCGTACAACAGAGTGAAAAGTCAAAGATCGCTCCATTCAAACGAAAGAAGGACGGAGGCTTTGATGCGTATTCCTCGGTAATCAGTACGGAAAACATGACGACGCTTAGAAAATATGCTCGCTTTTTAATGAAGCGAATTGGATTGCAAATTACGGAGGGTCAGACGACAATATCTCCGTATGTTTATAAAAATCAGACGCCATGTACGTATTGTGCATTTAAAAAAGTGTGCCAAGTAGACGAATCATTAGCTGAAAATAAGGCTCGTCTGCTTTTCCCAGATAAAGATGCAAATGTCATTCATCACATGATTGAGCAGCTTGGAGAAGAAGGGGGAGAAGAGAATGAATGAAGACTTTGCCCCACCGCTAGGGAGTAAATGGACGAAAGATCAATGGCAAGCCATAGTCGATGGAGGACAATCACTACTTGTTTCTGCTGCTGCTGGCTCAGGGAAGACAGCCGTACTCGTCGAACGAATTATCCAAAAAGTAACAAATGACGAGTATCCTATTGATATAGATCGTATGCTTGTCGTTACTTTTACAAATGCAGCGGCTGCGGAAATGAAAAGTCGGGTTGCGTCTGCTTTGGAAAAAGAGTTAATCAAACAGCCTTCTTCGTTGCATTTACGTCGACAGTTGTTACTCGTTAATCGTGCGTCGATTTCAACATTGCATGCTTTCTGTATGAAGTTAGTTAGGCAATATCACCATATCACCGATATTGATCCGGCTTTCCGAATTGGAGATCCGACAGAGATGGAATTCCTTCAGGAAGAGGCCTTAGAAGAGTTATTGGAAACAGAGTACGGGCAGGAAGACAACCAGGCGTTTTTTGATTTGGTTGATCGCTATAGCGCCGATCGTCATGATATAGATGTGGCCCAGTACATTAAACGTTTATATGAATTTTCGCGAGCGCACCCGTGGCCCTTTCATTGGCTGCAATCCCTGCAAGAGATGTATCAGCATGAAGGCGAAGGTACAATCGATGATTCGATGTACGGTCAAGTGGTTTTGGATGCAGTTCAAGTAAAGGCAAACAGTTGGGAAGCCTTACTTAAAGAAGCATGTTTAATTTGTGGACAGGATGGCGGTCCTGCCTCATATCTAAATCAGCTGGAAACCGAAGTCGCAACCATTCAAGCATTCAATAACGCATGTCAACATTCATGGAATAAAGCTGCAGAGATCAGTGCCAACAGTCCGTTTACACGCTTACCGTCTATCCGAAAGAATGATGGTGTAGATGAAGAGCTAAAAACAGCCGTAACGAACATAAGGAACAAAATAAAAAAAGACTGGAACGACGTATATACAACGTATTTTGCAAGAAAGCCTGACTCTTATTTAGACGATTTGCTTAAGCTAGCACCAGTAGTCGGTGAGTTTAAACGGCTTGTCATTAAATTCCATCAACGGTATGAAGCAAAAAAGCAGCAGCGGGGCGTTGTAGACTTTTCTGATTTAGAACATGCGGCGTTAGCGATTTTAAGAGCGCCTGAATCTACACCTGGCAAAGTCATTCCTTCAGAAGCTGCGTGTAGTCTAAGTGAGTTCTTTGAAGAAGTGATGGTCGATGAGTACCAAGATACAAACCTCGTTCAGGAGGCGCTTATTGAATTAGTATCCCGGCAAGCTCAGGAAAAGGGAAATCGTTTTATGGTCGGTGATGTAAAGCAGTCTATTTACCGATTTCGTTTAGCAGAGCCTACACTTTTTACAGAGAAGTACAGGCTATTTTCAACTGAGCAAGGTGGTAAAAAAATTGATTTGGCCATGAATTTTCGAAGTCGGGCAAGTGTTTTAGAGGCCACGAATGTTGTCTTTCGTCAGCTTATGGATGAAAAGGTCGCCGGCATCGCCTATGATTCCTCCGCAGAGCTAGTAGCAGGACTGCGAGGTACATATACCGAGAACAACCATTTTTCTCCAGAGTTATTGGTGATTGATGGTGCTGATCAAGCAGAAAACGTACACATTGAGGATGAAGAGACAGATAAAGCTGTGTTTGAAGGGCGTCTGATCGCGCAAAAAATTAAGTCATGGGTATCTCGGCCTGATCTTTACGCTGTTTACGATAAAGACAGTGACCAAAGCCGGCCTGCGCAGTATCGGGATATCGTCATTTTGCTGCGATCAATGCCGTGGGCTTCGGCAATCATGGACACGCTACGGGAAGAAGGGATTCCTGTATATGCTGAATTAGGTGGCGGCTATTTTGATGCGACTGAAGTGTCGGTTATGCTCTCTTTACTCCAAATCATTGATAATCCGTATCAAGATATTCCGTTAGCGGGTGTCCTCCGTTCACCGATTGTCGGTTTGGATGAAGAGCTGTTAGCAAACATTCGTTTAGTTGATCGAAAAAGCTCTTTTTTTGAAGCTGTGGAGACATACGTATCCGAAGGAAGCGATCATGCCCTCGTGACGACACTCCAGCTGTTTTTAGGGAGATTGAAAAAATGGCGAAAACGTGCAACCTCGCTGTCCGTTGCTGATTTAATTTATGAGCTCTATAGAGATACAGGATACATCGATTTTGTCGGAGGACTGCCTGGCGGAAAGCAGAGGCAGGCAAATCTACGTGCTTTATATGATCGGGCAAAACAATATGAAGACACGTCATTTCGAGGGTTGTTTCGGTTTTTACGCTTTATTGAGTGGATGCAAGAACGTGGAGACGATCTTGGAGTAGCACGCGCTTTAGGTGAGCAGGAGGATGTCGTGCGTATCATGACGATCCATAAAAGTAAAGGGCTTGAATTTCCTTTTGTTTTACTTGCTGGACTTGGCCGGTCATTTAATAGGCAGGACGTGAAAGGAAAACTGTTGCTTCACCAGCATCTTGGACTGGGAACGCAAATGATTCGGCCGGAGTCTAGGTATCGGTACCCAACGCTGGCACAGCTTGCGATCATAGAACAGTTAAAAAAGGAACAAATTGCTGAAGAGATGCGAGTGCTTTATGTCGCAATGACACGTGCGCGTGAGAAGCTTTGTATGATTGGAACACTGAACAATGCAGAAAAAACGATTCAAGCTTATGAATTGAGCGCAGCGATGAGACATGATGGACGATTACCAGAAGCTGTTCGGGTAGACGCGAAAGCCTATATAGACTGGCTATACCCTGCGCTATTGCCTGATCAAGCTAATGAAGACCCGGTTGTATCCGTGGAAGTGATCCCTCAGTCTTCATTATTAAAAGGTAAGTCGTCTTCAGCGGAAAAACCGTTCGCCTTTGATACCGTGCAGCAAGGTCATGCTGTCGAAGTGGATGATGTAATGAGTGCCACGGTCGAGGCGCGACTTACATGGAAGTACGGTAAGCTTCATCTTACAAAAGCGAAGGCTAAACAAACGGTTACAGAGTTAAAGAGAAAAATGGATCTTACAGATGAACATATGTTTGACTATGACCAGATGCCGATGCTGCAAGTCCCGTCGGTACGCTCTTCGTCAATGGAGCGTCCACGCTTTATGCAGGATAAACAATCATCGTTAACACCGGCAGAGCGAGGGACAGCACTGCATGCGGCATTGCAACGAATAAATTGGCAATCGATCCATACAGTTTCGGACGTTGCAAAAGAACTGGAGGCGCTCGTTCATAAAAAACAGCTGACGCCTGAGCAACGTGAGTCGCTAGATGCAGAAAAGTTGTTTCCTTTTTTTGAGCATCCGGTGATTGAGCGTATTCAACGAGCAAAACGCGTTTTCGAGAAATTCCTTTCACCTATGGTCTTTCAGCTCAACTCCTCGGCCTCGGGGATGACGAAGATCCGATCATGATTCAAGGGATGATTGACATCGTTTGGGAGGAAGAAGATGGTTGGTGTCTTTTAGATTACAAGACAGATCGAATTCTCGGACGCTATGAAAATAAAGCGATAGGAATTCAAAGGTTAACAGAAGCTTATCGACGTCAAATTCAGCTTTATTGCTACGCACTGCAGCAAATTTGGCGGACACCTGTTCTTCAAAGCTATTTGTATTTTATGGACGTGCACGAAGCAATAGAAGTGCCCGAGGCAAGTGTGGATGAAATGTTTTCTAGTTTGATAAAGGGGGAGACACGTTGAGAATCTTGCATACTGCCGATTGGCATTTGGGGAAATCCCTAGAGGGCAGGGATCGCATGCTGGAGCAGGAAGCTTTTTTACAAGAAATTTTAGAGATTGCGGATGATCAACAAGTAGACGCGATTTTAATGGCTGGCGACGTGTTTGATACAGTCAATCCCTCAGCTGCTGCAGAAACGTTATTTTACAATTACGCTTTAAAAATGGCGTCTCCAAAACGTCCTTTGTTTGTGATTGCTGGAAATCATGATCATCCCGAACGTTTAATCGCAGCGAAGTCAATCGCCGAAAGCCAAGGAATTTATATATGGGGGCCACCAGTTCCAACGATGGCGTCAATGCCATTAGGAGAAAAACAGGAGCTTTTACAGCTAGCGGTGCTACCTTATCCTTCCGAATCTCGTCTCGCCAGCTACTTAAGTAAAGAGATCGATGAGCATGCGCTTCAGCAAGCGTATAACGAAAAAGTCGGCGCTCTTTTTCGTTCATTGAATGCATCTTACCAGACCGATGCGGTCAAGATTGCGACAAGTCACTTGTTTGCAATTGGTGGTCGAGCGGAAGGGGTTGAGCGTCCGATTGAGGTCGGAGGCGCTTATACTGTAGAGACAAATCAATTCCCACAGCAAGCACAGTATGTTGCTTTAGGGCATTTACATCGCCCACAAACGTTAAAAGGGAACCCTTTGGCGCGATATTCCGGCTCCCCCCTTGCGTATAGTTTTAAAGAAAGCCAGCATGCGAAATCGGTAACGATCATTGAGGCCAGCCCAAATGAACCGGTTTCGGTTGAAGAAATTTTCTTACGGAGTGGTCGGCCGCTTGTTCGATGGGAAGCGACTGAAGGTATATCTCAAGTGTTTCGTTGGATTGACGAAGGGAAGGATGCAAAAGCCTGGCTGGATGTACGTATACATGTTCATGATGTACTTGACGGGCATACGATACATGCCTTGCGAAAAGCCCATCCTGGTATCATACATATTCATCCCGTTTTTCCTGAACAAGCAAAGAGTTCATTTGAGACAGCGAGAACATCACTGCCAATCGATGAGCTTTTTAAACAATTTTATCGCCAACAAACAGGTGGAGCGGAAGTAGACGAAGCGGTATTATCGCTCTTTATGGCGCTTGTTCAGAGAAACGATGCTGAAGAAGGGAAGGAGGATATTTATGAGGCCAGTACAACTGACCATTGAAGGGTTGAATAGCTTCCGTCAAAAACAATCGATTGATTTCACGGCGCTTTGTGAGGGAGGCGTATTTGGAATATTTGGCCCAACAGGGAGCGGAAAATCTTCTATCTTAGATGCAATGACGTTGGCGCTCTATGGAAAAGTAGAGCGTGCGGAGCACAATACTTATGGCATCATGAACATGAATGAAAATACGTTACAAGTGTCCTTTACATTTTGTTTAGAAAACGCAGAGCAGGCAAAAACGTATCGGGTAGAACGAAAATACAAGCGTACAGGAGAACAACGTATGCAGACGACGCTTTGTCGTTTGCTTGATGTGTCTTCTGATTCGCCTGTCGTTCTTTCTGATAAAGCAACGGATGTCAACGATCAAATCGAAAATCTTCTCGGTTTGACAAACGATGATTTTACAAGAGCCGTCGTCCTCCCGCAAGGAAAATTTGCTGAATTCCTTTCGCTGAAAGGGAGTGAGCGGAGACAAATGCTGCAGCGTTTGTTTCAGTTGCAGCAGTACGGGGACCAGTTAAATCAGAATGTGAAAAATAGTAAAGCAGAGACGCTTGCAGACTTAAAAGAAATGGATGCAGAGCTCTCAGGGATCGGGGATGCTTCCAGTGAAGCTGTTGCTACAGCAGAAAGTGCACTAAAGCAAGCAGAAAAAGTCGAGAATGAAGCTAGGCAAAACGTTGAAGCGGTTGAGAAGAGCATTGCTTTTGCGAAGCAGGTAAGAGAATGGCAGCAGGAGGAGCGTGTTGCCATTGCTAAAATTGAAGAGCTAAAAAAACAAGAAGAAGGCATGGCATCTATTCAGGAAAAATCGAATCGGGCTAAAGAGGCTGATACACTTAAGCCCCAGCTTGATACCCTGCTCGAAGCAAGAAAAGAAAAAACAGAGGCAACTCAAGCAAAAGCTGTAGCGGTTCAAGCCGAGGAGAAGGCGACAGCAGAGGTGGAAAAACACCAAGCGAGTTATGAGCAGGTCGAAAAAAACTATGCGGATGCGTATCCAAATCTATTACAAAGGCAACTGCGCTTAGAGAACGTGGCAGGGATTGAAGAGCGGCTCACTGAGTTAAAGGAACAACAAACTGAGCTCACTTCACAGTGCAAGACCTACGAAAAGGCATGTGCAGAATTACAGAAAGAGAACAAGGTATTTGCAGCCAAGCAAATTGCTGAGGAGGAGCAATCCGCCTTGCTTCACAAGCAGTTTGAAGAAGTGATGTCTAACATTCCGCCTGAGGATATTCTTCAATTCGTAAATGAGTACTATCCGCTTGCCTATGAGAAAAAGCAGGTTTTAGATCATAGAACAGAAGAATGGATTGAGGCGAAAAAAGAGGCTGTCCTTACTGAGCAAAAGCTACAAAAGGAACAAAAACAGGTTGAATCAATCACACATCAACTGCATGAAGTGGACAACCAATTGCAAAATCGTTTTATGGGCGCAACAGATCAATTAAGAGCATTAAAAACAGTGGTGCAAACGGTGCAGAAAAAAATAGATCAGATTGAATCGGAAGAGCAACGCCTACAGCAAGAAATCATGGCGAAAGAATTGGCAGAGACTTTACATCATGATCAACCTTGTCCGGTGTGCGGGTCTCATCATCACCCTGCCCCGGCAACAAGAGAAGTGGCAACGTCCAGAGCTGAACATGAGAAGAAGCAGTGGTCTACCGTTCTTCAGCAAATGACACAATTTCAAGAACGGTGGCAACAAGTCGTTCGCCGCTTGCAAGACTGCTCTGATCAACTGTCTCAAACCTTGCCAACTTTCGCGCGGAAAATTGCTGACGCGGAAGGTGTACATAAAAATTTGCCATCAATGGAGACGAAACTCACAGCTGTTGAGCTGCTTGAAGAACAGGCATTAAAGGAAGAAGAATCCCTTAAAAAAGAAGAAGCTGCTGTTGCCAAAAGCGCCCGACATCTTTATACCCTCATGCTGCAGTATACAGAAAGTCAAGCGAATGCTGCGGCTGCAAAAGAACAGCATCTAGCCGCGTTAAAACGTGTGGAGCATAAAGCGGACGAAAAGCATGATGCTGAACAAAGAAATAAAGAAGTGGAAACAGAGTGGACCTCTAGGTGTGGGAACTGGCTGCCACTGCGAAATTACGATCGAGCAAAAAAGGAAATGGACAGCAGGTTAGAAACGAAAGCTAAACTTGAAGCGTCTTTACATGAGAGCCACAAAAAGATTGAGTCGATGAAACAACAGCAAGCCGACAATCGCCATGCCCTAGAGAGGCACCAATTGAGCTTGCAATATCGTCAAGAGTCAAAGAGAAAGGTCGAAGCGGAAATCACTGAGGGAGAAGCGAAAATTAAAGCGGTACTTGATGGAGAAAACAATGTCAAAGAAGCACTTCAATCAATTGAAAACAAAATGAACGTCATGCATCACCACCGTAAAAAAGCTGAGCAAGCGTGCAACGAGGCAAGGCAAGCACAAGTAGAGGCAGATCAAAAATTGCAGCGCCACCGTGAATGGGAAAGACGGGCTCAAGCTCATGAAACTAACTTGCAGAAGCGTTTTGCCGAAGCGCTACAAGCGTCCTCTTTTCAATCTGAACGCGATGTGCAGCAAGCGATTGTCACGAATGAGCAAAAAAGCCTGTGGGATGATCAATTGACAGCATTTCATGAGGAATGGAAAGAAGCAAAGACGACGGTAGAGCGTCTGCGACAAAAAAGAGGCTCGTCCTTCGTTTCTGAAGAGGCATGGAATGAACTTCTTCGGGAAAAAGCATATTGGGGTGATCAATGGCGAAAAGCTGTTGAACATAAAGGGTTTTGTGATCAAGCGCTGTCCACGCTGCGTAAAAAGCACGATCGTTTTACACTGATCCAGCGCAAACGAAAGCAATGTCAGAGCGATTTTCAAAATCTCGAGACGCTTGAAAAAGTACTTAAGGGGAACAGCTTTGTTGAATTTATTGCTGAAGAGCAGTTAATGAATGTATGCATAGATGCTACAAGCCGACTGAGAGAGCTGACAAAAGGAAGGTATGCTGTTGAAGTGGACTCAGCTGGCGGCTTTGTCATTCGCGATGATTTAACGGTGGCAGTCGCAGACCTGTCTCATCCCTTTCAGGCGGAGAAGTGTTTATGACCTCTCTCGCCCTGGCCCTCGCTCTTTCTGCTCAAATTCAATTAAGAGGCACATACCCTTTACAATTTTTCTTTCTTGACGAAGGTTTTGGTACGCTAGATCAATCTATGCTCGATACTGTCGTATCAGCACTCGAAGGACTTCATGATGACAAGAGATCCATCGGCCTCATTAGTCATGTCCCTGAATTACAGGAGCGTCTAGTACGCAAACTGACGGTAAGTCCTCCTTCATTTGCGGGACAAGGGAGTATTGTCAAAGTCGAGGTGTAGCTTTATCTCAAAAAGACATTGTGAATTGTGTGGTCGTCGAGGTGTAGAGACGACAGTACATCATTTAATTCCAAGAGAAAAAGGTGGCACACATTTAGAAACGTCAGACGTTTGTAGACCGTGCCACCGGCAAATTCATGCTTTATTTACGAATGCTGAACTCGCTCATTCCTATCATACGATTGAATCACTTCGCTGCCATCCAGATATAGAAGCGTATATAAAGTGGATTCGTAAACAGCCTCCTACAACGTTGCCGCGAACTAGAACAGCGAATCGCCGTAAGAGAAAGCGTCGCTAACGTTTATGCATTCGACACGACATTTTGATCGACTGGATCCGCGTCAAACGTATTTGTCGAGGAAAGACCTGAGTTTTGAATCGAGAAGTCTCCTGTGATGTTCGAAGCTGCTCCATGATACGATTTTGATGTATGTTTTGGTGAAACATAAAACGAATCTCCAAAATTGACAACGCCACTACCGGCAGAGTTAAATTTGACGGCACCTACAATTGAAGGCATCAGACCCCTCCTTTATGGTCAAAGTATGCGCGCGATTGCTGTTCGGTGCGTACAGAATAAATTAGTCTGTTGACAAACGCTATTATCCGTCGGGGGTTGGCTCGTTCGTCTGCTCATGAACTAAGGCTTAATTCGCTTCTTCACGCGCCGTCGCGTCTAGTCTGCAAAGCGTTTCCGGGTAGTAAGTTATCCGTCATTGCTCGGCTCGTTCTATTCTTATGAGCGTTTTCACCCTTCGTCTGGCCATCCCTTTTATGCCAGAAGGAAGAGGTTGCAAGCATCAATTAACTCTTGGGAGCAGATCTCGAATATGCTTCACTCGGCTCTCCATTCTAACATGATGAGTAGATCCGATATGGACGACGGATGAAGCAGCTACACCGATGAAACGGATGCGTTGAACAGAAAGGTAAGGGGATGCCTGAATGCGACGCAGTTGGACGTTTGTTTCAGGCTGTGGATAAGGAAAAGGTTTCGTGAAAAACGAGTCGGTGAAATCCCCCTCGTTTCCAAAAAATATTTCTTCTTCTCGTTGTACGGCAATGGTTTGGCTGTTCGCCTGAATACGATACGAGTCACCAATTTGTGTGACGCTAGATGAGCTGACTGTAACAATTTGTATATTTTGAACAAGCGATGTACGGGTGTTCATCATTGAGGCGTTAGCGGCACGAAAGGACCAATAATTAATGATTCAGGCGGCGTGTCAAACATGGAGGACAGCACAAGTGTTTCAGCGTCACCAATTAGAAAAAGAGATGATGAAGAGACCGCACCTACCTCTATCGTCCCTTGTTTATTTTCATAATTGACAACTTCTATATTCATTCTGATTCCTCCTCTGATTGATGTGTAGGTAAATGCTGTAAAAACATTTGAAAGGCCGTGTGTATATCTTTTTTCATGCGTTTAAACACCTCTTGCTTCAATGCATTATCTGATACATTTGAGTCTGAATCGCGAATGTGACGTACATAATAGCCAATCCGAGCAGGCAGCTGTGTAGACACATCTTTTAGCATATGCTCTGTCATTTCATGATTCGGCTTCATTCGATGATTGTGTTGCATTTGTTCGATAAGCTGAGGCCCTTCTTGCATGATCCACTGTCTCGTCATATCTTGTAATTCAACAACGAGAGGATCATCTGTGTCAGAGAATCCCCCATTTGCAGGTTCTTTTTCACTTGGGGTCGATGTCGGCGGGGAAAACTCCTCGATATCCTGTGGTGAAATTCCTATAGAAAGTGATCCGGAAAGCGTCTCTATTTTAAGTTGATCAAATTTATATTCAATTCGATCGACATGCATCGTTGGAGTAGACATCATGGAAGTTAGTTTAGCTTCAAGTTGTTCAATACGTGAGGTCATGTCACGTATCTGTTCTTCGTGTCGTTGCATTTGTTGAATAAGCTGCTGAAAGTGGTAAGGGTGCTGGTTGGAATAAACCATAAGCTCCTCCTTGATTGTCGTGCCTCTTTTTGTGACTTTATTCAATCGTAGTGATTAGGGAGCAGGGGGTTGTAAAGGGACAAAGGGCGGTTCTTGAGCAATCTCACCAGGTAACGGAGCTGGTTCAGTGTATCCTCCCGTATTGTATAAATTACTGAGCGCTTGAATTTGTCCTGTTGTGCCGATTTGAAAAACGGAGGAGTTGGTAAGCCCTTCGATTCGAATGGAGTTAATCACAATGCTTTGATGGATGTGTAGGCGCACTGTCTCTCCCCCCTTTCCTATAAATTACCTGCAATATTTTGATCGGATAAATCACTGTCGAACGTATTCGTAGCACTTTGATAACTGGATACAGTAATACCATTACCTGTATTAAATGAACCTGCCCCTGAAAATGTCTTATTTGAGCTTTTAGGCGCAATGGAAAACACGTCACCGACATGAAAAACACCACTTGAGCCAACGGAATTGATTTTAATTGCACCGACAATAGCTGGCATAGCTTCCTCCTTTAAGCGAGTTTAAGCTTTAGGAGATGCCTTTATTACAAAAGCATATTCAGTCTTCGTGTTGAATATGAAGAATGCTTTGCAAACGTCATGATTGAAATAAATGATTTATAAAATTGGAGGAAACGAAGATGAAATGGATGCAAGGCGTCATCAATGGAGTATCGTTTGTTGGTGTAGAACTAGAAGACGGACGTTTGCTAGATGTAGGACGAGCAACATATGCGTTGTCGCCTGAAAGCCAATTACCCTCTAGTTTATTGGAATGTTTGGAGCATTATGATGTGGAGGGAATTGTTTCTAAGCTCCTCTCCTTTGATTTTGAGACACTTCGTTATTATGCGTACGACCCTGGGGAGGTTGCTTTGCAGCCGCCATTAACAAATCCATACAAACATGTGTTATGTATAGGCAAAAACTATGCAGACCATGTGACGGAAATGACAAAAGACGCGTCGCTCCCTGAAGCACCCGTAGTATTTACAAAAGGTCCGGGTACGATCATTGGTCATCAATCCCCCATTCCAGCGCATTCTAGTGTGACAGCTGCGCTCGACTATGAAGGAGAGCTTGCGGTGGTTATTGGGAAAAAAGGCCGAGCGATCAATCAAGAAGATGCTTTTACACACGTTTTTGGTTATACGATTTTAAATGATGTGACGGCGAGAGATTTACAAACGAAACATAAGCAGTTTTATTTAGGTAAAAGTTTAGATGGGACTTGTCCGATCGGACCATATGTGATTTCAAAAGATGCGATCCCAGATGTCACTAAACTGACCATTGAAACAAGAGTCAATGGAGAGCTTCGGCAACGAGGTTCGCTCAAAGATTTAATATTTGACATTCCAACAATTATTGCGGAGCTGTCAAAAGGGATGACTCTTGTACCAGGAGATATCATTGCAACAGGTACGCCAGCGGGTGTCGGAAAAGGGATGAACCCACCGATGTTTTTACGGCAAGGAGATACAGTAGCGATTACGATTGCTGGAATTGGAGAGTTGGTCAATACCGTAAAATAGCAAAAGGTGTTTAAGGTCAATTGGATGTGTGGAATCGTTTAATAAATGCCAATAGAAAGAGAGATGACATCGTATGCTAACTTCTTTATATATCAATGGTAAGTGGGTAGCTGACGCCACCGATTCACTTGACGTGATTAACCCGGCGACTGGTGAACATGTGGCTACAGTTGCGAGGGCAGGAGAACAAGAGACGAAAGCCGCCGTCGAAGCTGCTTCCGAAGCACTGCTGTCATGGAGGAAAACACCAGCGAACGAACGCGCTTCGTATTTGAAGACGTTGTATACACTTATGCTTGATCGACAAGAGGAGCTCGCTACATGCATGACCGAAGAAATGGGAAAACCCTATGCGGAAGCGAAAGGAGAGGTCCTCTACGCCGCTTCATTTATCGACTGGTTCGCAGAGGAAGCAAGAAGAGTCTACGGACGAACCATTCCTTCTCCTAAGAAAGAGCAGCGCCTTCAAGTGATCAAGCAGCCTGTTGGCGTGGTGGCCGCCATTACACCGTGGAATTTTCCGGCAGCGATGATTACGCGCAAGCTCGCGCCTGCCCTTGCTGCCGGATGTACGATCGTGATTAAGCCTGCTAGCCAAACGCCGTTAACGGCACTCAAAATCGCTAAGTTGTGTGAGGAAGCTGGTATCCCAGCCGGTGTCGTTAACGTGATCCCTGCTTCATCACAAGCATTTACAAAGGTCATTATGGCAAGTGAGGACGTGCGCAAACTGACCTTTACCGGTTCGACAGAAGTCGGAAAAGAGCTCATGAAATCTGCCGCAGATACAATGAAAAACGTATCCTTTGAGCTAGGTGGACATGCCCCTCTAATCATATTAGATGATGCTGACCTCAACAATGCCGTCGATGAAGCGATCGCTTCTAAATTTAGAAATGCAGGTCAAACATGCATATGTGCGAATCGTATATATGTGCAAGACGGCATTTATGATGCATTTGTTGAGCGTTTCAATGACAAGGTGAGCGAACTTTCTGTTGGAAACGGGATGAACGATGTTGATCTCGGTCCATTAATTGATGAAGACGGATATACGAAGGTCACTGAACATGTGGAAGATGCCCGATCTAAAGGCGCCTCCGTCTTTAGCGGTGGAAAGGGATATAAAGATGGTGGTTGGTTCTATATGCCCACTGTGTTAACGGATGTGACTAGTGATATGAGAATCATGCAAGAAGAAACCTTTGGACCGGTTGCCCCAATTCAACGATTTACATCGGACGATGAAGCGATTCAATTGGCCAATCACACGCCCTTCGGACTGGCTGCCTACTTTTTCACGGAAAGTATTTCTCGCGGGACGTATCTATACGAAGCATTAGATTATGGCATTATCGGTTGGAATTCAGGTGTACCATCGGCAGCAGAAGCACCATTGGAGGGATGAAGGAGAGCGGTCTTGGTCGTGAAGGAGGCGTTGAAGGCATTGAGGCTTTCTTAGAAACGAAATATATTGCTACGAAATTAACGTAGTTTGTAAAGATGGTAAATATGTCGCACTCATAAGCGAAGACGTACGCATTGTTGAAATGCGGCGTTTTCGCTTATTTTTTTGCGATGTTGCTTAATTGTGGGAATTTATGTTTTAAACATAAATATTTATCTTACCTTTACACGAAATTAACAATTGTGAGGTATTATGTATGAGCAAAGGAGGTTAATTGTGACCAAAAAGATTCAAAATGTGGGTTTGTGTGGTTTTCGCTTGGGAGTTATCTGAAGCGTATTGTATCACGTAGATGCATTCAAAAGAGGGGGTCGTGATGTAACGAAGGGGTGATGACAATGTCGACGCGAGTGAAGTACATAATCAGTGCAAAAAGAGTATTTGACAACATCTTCCCTAAGACAAACGACAAGAAGAACTCAAGTGTTTTTATAGACTGATGAACTTTGAAAAAGATAGGGCGATGAAACTAAAAAGCATGATGAATAATAGGAGGATAAGCAAAATGAAAAAAGCATTTTTAATTTTATTTACTGTGTTACTAAGCGTTGTTATTGCAGGCTGCTCGTCAGCAGGAAATTCAGAAAGTGCAAGCTCCGGTTCAAATTCCGGTTCAAACGAAGGCTCCAGTGAATCTTCAAGTGAAGCTTCAGACGGCGGTAAGGAAACACTAACGATGACATGGTACCCGAACGAATCGGCTGCTGATTTAAAAGATGCTCGTGAAGAACTTGGTAAAGTTGTTGAAGAAGCGACTGGAAAAAAAGTAGAACATAAAACGACAACTGACTATATTGTTGCCATCGAAGCACTTGCGAATGGTAACGCTGATCTATCTTACATGGGCGCACAAGGGTATATTGAAGCCCGTAATAAAAATGAGAGCGTCGAGCCGCTTGTTGTACCGAGTGGGCCTTCTGGTACGTTAGAAGATGCTGTGTACTACAGCTGGTTAGCCGTTAAGAAAGGCAATGAAGATGCTTATAAAGATGGATCTGAGTTTTCTATGGATAACATCACGGACAAAACATTCTCATTCGTAACAAACAGCTCAACGTCTGGTTTCGTTGTCCCTTCTGAAGGAATTGTTTCTTACTTTGGTGAGCAAGACGAGTATAAAGATTTAACGACAGATGATCTATTAGAAGGCGGACCTTTCTTTAGCGAAGTTATGTACGGCGGTTCACACCAAGGTTCTGCAGTCAACCTTCTTACTGAAAAAGCTGAAGTCGCTGCCTTTTGTGACACTTGTGTAGCAAACTATGTAGAGCTTGTTGAAGGCGAAGCGAATAAGCCAGGTGCTATTTACAAAGTTAAATCAGATGCTGCTGCCCCATTTAACACAGTCGCTGATCAAGAGTTTGTCTTAATCTCTGTAACACCTGTATTGAACGCACCAGTTGCAATTAACTCAGATAACATTTCTGATGAAGAAAAACAAAAATTAGCTGAAGCTTTCACTTCTGAAGAAGTTACAATAATGATAAAGTTTTCGTTCCAGAAGATGCTGACGGTGGATTTTTCACAAAAACCGATAAAGAGCAGTTTGTAGAAGCGGATGACAGCTTCTTCGATCCAATTCGTGAGTTATCTAAATAAGTGAATGACAAAAAGGCAATCGCAATCGGGCAGGTTTGCTGATTGCCTTTTGTTCTATCAGTCAAATAAAATGCTCCATGATGCTAGGTTTTGGTTCGGAAAAGGTGCTAAATCTACTCAAATATAAGGAGGGGTTTTTTAATGAATTCATTACTACAATTAAATCAAGTGAGTAAGGACTACGGCAATAATACACTCGCTTTATCTGATGTGAACTTTTCAGTGAATGAAGGTGAGTTTGTTTCTATTATTGGTCCGTCGGGAGCGGGGAAATCAACGCTTCTTCGGACAATTAATCGCATGATCGATGCGAGTCGTGGAGAAGTCATTTTTGACGGAACGGACATGATGAAATTAAAAAAACGAGAGCTGAGAAAGGCACGTACTAAAGTTGGAATGGTGTTTCAACATTATAACTTAGTCAACCGTTTAAGCGTCATTGAAAATGTTCTTCACGGTAGATTAGGTTATAAATCTACGCTTACAGGAATCTTAGGTTTGTATACGGTTGAAGAAAAAGAACAGGCCATGAAAATTTTAAAGCTTCTCGGTTTAGAAGAGCAAATGTATAAACGTAGTGACCAGCTCAGTGGTGGGCAAAAACAGCGCGTCGGTATTGCGCGCGCATTAGTACAAAATCCAAAAATGTTACTTTGTGACGAGCCCATTGCTTCGTTAGATCCAAGCTCATCAAAAATCATTATGGATTATTTAAAAGAAATTTCAACAACGATGGGTATTACAGTCTTAACCAACTTGCACCAAGTGGATGTTGCCTTAAAGTATTCAGACCGGATCATTGGGGTCAGCAAAGGGCAAATTGTTTACAATGGATCGCCTGATAATATTACTGTTGATCAAATTCATCAAATTTACGGGTCAGAAGCTGGTGATCTTTTGATGGAAGCAGGAGGTGCAGAGGGACAACATGCTACAGGATAAATTCTTTTTACGAAAAAGGATCCAATCAATCCTCCTCATTACCGTTTTATTAGCGATAACTTATGGGGCAATCATCATTACAGAATATGATATTGTTCACGGCTTTACCTCTTTTCCAAAAGCCATCGCCTGGGGGCTGACAAATTTTTATCCAACTGAAGCTTCATTAGAAAAGCTTCCTAACATTATGGAAAAGTTGATCGAGACAGTGCTTATATCGGTAGCAGCTGCAACGTTGGCTTCCATATTTGCATTAGTCTTCTCTTTATTTGGTTCTAAAACGACTCAATTAAATGGTTTTATGAGTACAATCAGCCGAGGAATCGCTACGTTGTTCCGTAACATCGACGTTGCTGTTTGGTCATTAATCCTCCTTTTCTCATTTGGGCAAAGTGCTTTAACAGGGTTTTTTGCTCTGTTTTTTGTCTCATTTGGTTTCTTAACACGTGCATTTATTGAAACAATCGATGAAGTCGGTGGTGGTTCTGTTGAAGCGCTACAAGCAACAGGAGCAAGCTATACGTCGACGATCGCTCATTCCGTTATTCCGTCAAGTATTCCGCAAATGATGAGCTGGCTGCTTTTTATGGTCGAAACAAACATTCGGAGTGCGACGTTAGTCGGAATTTTAACGGGAACAGGCATCGGTTTTTCGTTTGATCTCTATTATAAAGGCTTAGACTACAACTCAGCGAGCTTAGTCGTTATCGTTATTTTATTAACAATCTTATGTTTAGAGATCATTTCAAACTATGTGAGAAGGGTGATTTTGTAATGGCTTTTGGCGAACCTACGAGCATTGAACCGAATCGTGGTCCAAATAAATCAAAACTAACGATCGTTAAACCCTTCAATAAAGCGTCCTTTATCATTGGAATGACTTTACTTGTTTTAGTCGCACTCACAATCTATGGATTTTTAACTTTTGATTATAAAGGTGTAAGTTTAATTGAAGGGGTTTTATTAACATTAGATAATTTTAAAACGATGTTTACTGAACCACGATTAAGCAGCTTTACTTTTACGGAAGGACTCTATCAAGTCACAATTACGATCGGCTTAGCTATGCTTTCGACTTTGATAGGTGCGGTTGTTTCTCTATTTTTAGGGTTGTTTGCAGCTCAAAACTTAACGTCACCGAGAATTTCTAATATCATTAAAGTTTTTATCTCATTTATCCGCGCAATCCCAACGGTACTTTGGGTGTTAATCTTTGCAGTAGCTGCCGGTTTGGGAAGTGTGGCGGCTGTCATTGGGATGACGTTCCACTCTGTCGGTTATTTGATTAAAGCGTATTCGGAATCGTTTGAGGAAATTGATGAAGGGGTCATTGAAGCATTAAAGGGAAGCGGAGCCAATTGGTGGCAAATTGTTTTCCAAGCAGTCATACCATCCTCCATTACTTATCTCATCTCATGGACGTTTCTACGATTTGAAATTAACTTTGGCGTAGCTGTTGCGATGGGAGCTGCTGCCGGAGCCGGTGGAATCGGTTTTGATATGTTTATGGCAAGTAGCTTTTACTTAGATTTACATGAAGTTGGAGCCATTACACTATACATTTTAACATTTGCTGTTTTACTTGAAATTGTTGCGGTGAGAATCAAAAGACATTTGCAAAGCAATTAAGGTGTATAAACGTAACGTAGTAGTTAATTTGTGGTTTGTTGTCGAGGAGAACTGTGAATTTGAAACATATATACAAAACTTCACACACGATCAATGAATTATTTACAATTCAAGTGTATTATTCGAGTTGAAAGGAGGGAAATTAAGGCTTTTTGTGTTTTTGGAGGATTTTTAGCGGTCATCATAAAAGCTAAAGGTCTCTAATACATTTGTTTTGTGTGAAGTCTTTGAGGACTAAGTTTCGAATTTTTGTTCAAGTGATGGATAAGACACTGGAGGAGTGAGAAATTTATCATGAGCGACAACAAACCGCAAAAAGGTACGAAGGTGACAAACAGTATATTTGAAAATGAAATGGATCGCCGTACTTTTATTCAAAAGACATCGAAAGTCGCTGGAGCTACTCTTGGATTAACACTATTAGGAACATTAAATAGTCTTCCTGCAGGAGCTGCTTCAAAGTCTTCTGTGATGAAATCAAATGGTAAGGGGCCAGATTTAGTATTTCCAGTTATTAGTGATGTGCATATTAACCCACAAGGTGGCGGTTTAAACTATTTTCAAAACACATTAGAACAACTTAACAGAGAAGTCCCCAATCAAGATGCTTTTATTGTCAATGGTGATTTAACAGATTATGGGACAGTAGAAGAATACGATCACTTTATGAACCTCTACAATCAATATAGACAAACAAACGCTGAATCAATGTTTACTATTGGTAACCATGAATATTGGAATGATTTATCAGCGGAAGGTTCTCAACAGCGGTTTTGCGACAAAACAAACATGGAGTCTATTTATGTCCATAAGGTCATTAAAGGCTATCATTTTATTCTCCTCGGTACGGAAACTATTCAAGGACAATATTCAGGAAAGCAAATTGAATGGTTGAAAAAAAGGCTTGAAAAAGCTAATGCGGACGATTGGAAAAAGCCAATCTTTGTTTTCCATCACTTCCCGTTAGAAGGCACGATTTATGGAAGTCAGTATAGTTATGACAACAACGAAATTTTATATAATGCATTAAAACCATACCCACAAGTCATCTCTTTTTCTGGTCATACGCATTATCCTTTAGACGACCCAAGAATTATCCATCAAAAAGATTTTACTTCTATCGGGTCTTCAACAGGTTCGTACATATGGCTTGATAAAGGGAGGATTCAAGGAGAAGTACCCGTGGGCGCAAGTTTCTTAAATCAAGCTTTGATTGTAGAGGTTCATAAAAACAAAGTCATCATTAAGCGACGTGATATTCATAACGATGATTGGACTGGGGAGCCATTTGAGATTCGTTACCCTGCTAAGACGAACAAATTTAAATATAACGAGCATCTCGATAAAAAAGCACCTTTTTTTACAAGAGATGCGATGGTGTCTATTGATCCAGAGATGACGACGTTGACAAGCTTAGGCATTTTGGTGAACCAAGCGACCGACGATCTTAATGTTCATGATTATAAAATCGTAGCGAGGGATGTAGAAACAGGAGAAGTGGCGAATGAGTTTCTTGCTTTTTCTGAATTCTATAAAGATCCAGTACCTAACCCATTACCATTACCAGTTAGAGGGTTAAAGCCTAATACAACTTATGAGATTGAAGTTCATGCAATCGATTCTTATGAAAAAGTTAGTCAAAACTCATTAAAAGTGTTAGGAAAAACGGTAAAAGGTGATGAGGTCAAAATCACTTTATCAAAAGAAACACTTAACGGAACGGAAGGTGTGCTTGACGTTATTGTAGAACATGTAAGGACTCCGCAAAATGACTGGATTGGAGTATACGAAGAAGACGTTACTCCTGGTACCGGCCTCCCTTCCATTTGGTGGATGTATACGCAGCCTGAAAATGGAAAGCTATCATTGACGTACGATCCAAAAGAAAACAAATATCCAGACAGATTTAAGGAAGGCGTTACGTATAAAATGGTTTACTTCTATGGCAGTGGCTATGATGCTGTAGCTTCAGCGACATTTTCGGTTAGAAGTGCCGAGTAAATGAAGACAACGGTCATTAAAAATTGTAGGAGGTTTACATTATGCCATTGAACATCGGAATTCCCGGTTTAATCCTCGTGCTCGTGATTGCTCTCATTGTTTTTGGTCCTTCAAAATTACCAGAGCTTGGTCGTGCTGTCGGATCAACTTTAAAAGAATTTAAAAAATCTACGAGAGACTTAGTTTCAGATGATGAACTAGAAAAAGACCAACCGAATCAGAAGACCGAAAAAAGCATCTGATCATCTAATCGAGTGAGGTGTGAGTAGTTCACTGCTTGCATCTTTCTTTTTTCTGAGGTGGTAGTCATGAGGCAAAAGAAAATGAATGTGATTGGACATTTAGATGAGTTGCGTAAAAGGCTAATCATTACTTTAGGAGCGTTTATTGTATTTTTTATCGCGGGGTTTATTTTCGTCAAAGATATTTACAATTGGATTGTTCAAGACTTTCCGATTCAATTAGCTGTTTTAGGCCCCGGGGACATCTTATGGGTATATCTCATGCTTTCTAGTGTGGTAGCGATTGCTGTAACGATTCCTGTAGCAGCGCATCAAGTGTGGCTCTTTGTTCGCCCAGCTTTAGAAGGTGACGAACGAAAAGCAACATTAGCCTACATCCCTGCACTGTTTATCTTATTCATTTTAGGGTTATGTTTCGGGTATTTTCTCATCTTTCCAATTGTCTTCAATTTCCTGCTTTCTTTATCAGAAGATATGTTTATGAACTTTTTTACAGCAGAGAAGTATTTTCGTTTTCTGATCAATATGACGCTACCATTTGGATTTTTATTTGAACTCCCAGCGGTGATCATGTTTTTAACAAACATTGGCATTTTAAACCCTTATCGCCTACAAAAAATAAGAAAATATGCGTACTTTATTCTTGTGGTAATATCTGTACTCATTACACCACCTGATTTTCTGTCGGATATTCTCGTGATTATCCCATTACTTTTTCTATATGAATGCAGTGTGCTGCTTTCCAAGGTCGTTTACCGTAAGAAACTCAAAGTAACTGACTTAGATGGGAAAATAGGAGTTTGATCATGGGAAGGTGTGTGAAGTTGTGTTATTATGTTAGTAATTAAACATACCTATATGATTAAAAGTTGGTGAATCTAGTGTTAATGTATGACCGTCATGAGAAAATCATGGAGTTATTGCGGAAAAATAAATCATTAAAAGTGTCAACAGTCACTAAAACTTTCGGTGTCTCGACGGAAACCATTAGAAGAGATTTAGAGTTTTTAGAAAAAGAAGGTTATTTACGTAGGGTGCGCGGGGGTGCTGTTATTGATGATTTAAACAGCCCAGAAGAAAATTTTACTTTCCGAGAAACAAAGTATATTGATGAAAAAAGAGAGATTGCTGACATTGCTACACGCTATGTTTCTGAAGGGCAATCGATTGCGTTAGATGTGAGTACGACAAATACGGAGTTTGCGAGAGCTTTAAAGGAAAAATTTCAACGATTAACGATTTTAACCAACTCATTATTGATTGCAAACGAGCTTGCTGAAATGCCTAATTACACGATCATTTTACCAGGCGGTGTGCTAAGAAATGATGAATTGTGTATGGTAGGGCATTTGACGGAAGATTTCTTTAAGGGCTTTAGTATTGATACATTCTTTATGAGTATTAGTGGGATTTCGTTAATTGAAGGGTTAACCGATTATGGGATGGGTGAATTTCAAGTTAAAATGAAAATGCTCGAAAGCTCTAGGAACTGTGTCGTTTTAGCTGATAGTAGCAAGTTTGATGTAGCTTCCTTACTAAGAGTTTGCCATTTCGATCGTGTTGATCGTATTATTACCGATTCTAAATTGTCAGAGAAAGTTTTGAAAAAATATACAAGTGAAGGCATTGAGATCGTGAACGGTTGATCCTACGTTGTCGCTTGTGTGAGACGTAGTGAGCGAGTAACTATACATAAAAGAGGAATGAATTTATTTGGGAATTAAAGGTATTCTATTTGATAAAGATGGTACTCTATTACAATTTGGTACTGTATGGATTAAAGTGATGAACGAGGTCATCGATGACATCCTCGATGTAATTGGTGAGACGGGGAATAAAGCGCTAAAGAACCGATTATGTCTAGCTATTGGGTTAAATGATGATAAGGTTGACGAAAAAGGGCTTTTGGCAAGTGGAACAACCGTTGATATGGCACAGGCTTTTCAAGCCATTTTACCAGAAAACATACCCTTTTTGGAGCAATGGATGGCCGACAAAATATACGTCAAAACCCAAGAATCCATCGATTGTGTTAAGCCTGTTTGCGACCTATCAGCACTATTTTCAGCTCTGAAGCAAAAGGGAATGATCATTGGAATAGCTACAGCTGATGATTTTGATACGACGGTTTTATGCTTAAAGCATCTAGGCGTTCAAAATGACATTCAATTTTTAGGGACGAGTGATCTTTTCGAGAAGAAACCAAGCTCGCAAATTGTAGATAAGTTCTGCGAACAATTTGGTCTGGAAAATGAAGAGATCGCTTTTGTAGGCGATACTCTCGTAGATTTACAAACAGCTAAAAATGGTGAAGTCGGGCACGGTATTGGTGTTTTGTCAGGTGTTGGTTCTGAGCGGGAGCTACAATCTTTAGCTGACTTTGTCATTCCAAACATCGAGTATTTAATCAATGGTGACGATAAGTTTATATGGGAGTCGGAACTGGAAGGTAAGAAGGAAGCAACATACACTCCATAATGACTTTGCAGAGGACGCTACATAAATTTAGTGTCCTTTTTGTTATACTTTTGCATTAGGGAAGGACGTTTTGCACAACTGTGAACGAATGATCTGTCATACGTTCTGTGAATTTTTAACGTTTTTGCCAAGAAGTCTTATCTTCAAGCGAAGCTAAGTGGTGAGTAGTTCACAAGAAGTCCTCACCTTTCTATTGCGGACAGTCAACCTGACCGGTTTTTTACATATACTATGCTATGGCCTATTTCGGATGATGTCTGTAAATTTGATGCCACTCGCGGTCGCCGGTCGTAATGCGAACGGTTTTGTCGGCCTAAATGTTGATTGCGCAACAAAGGCGTCGGTTGTTCAGAATCTGATGCGGAAGGCTACAACTTTTTTCAAAAAGGATGGTCGATAGCGCATGTGTGGAATTAGCGGTTGGTCAGATTGGCAACAAAATGTCAAAAGTGAAGAAAAGGCGACCAGAACCATGACACAAACGATGACCAGCCGAGGGCCGGATGCCAGTGGTTTCTGGAGCCAAACTCATATTAGCTTGGGCCATCGTCGGCTTGCTGTTGTTGATCTGGCTGGGGGCGGGCAGCCTATGATAAAAAAGATTGATCATCAGCACTTTGCCCTCGTTTATAATGGTGAGCTTTACAATACGGAGGATTTACGGAGAGAGCTCTTAAACAGGGGATACAGCTTTCAATCCCATTCTGACACAGAAGTTTTGTTGATCAGTTATATAGAATGGGGTGAAGGCTGTGTTGATCGATTGAACGGCATTTTTGCCTTTGCGATATGGGATGAGCGAAAAGAGCAGCTGTTTTGTGCTCGAGATCGCCTTGGAGTAAAACCTTTCTTTTATAGTCACGGAGATTCTTCATTCGTTTTTGCATCCGAAATAAAAGCTTTGCTAACGCATCCGCATGTGTCGCCGGTCGTAGATCTTGGTTCGCTTCACGATGTGCTCGGTCTCGGTCCATCACGGAGCCCAGGGAGTGGTGTATTTCGGGATATCGATGAGCTTCGTCCTGGGCATGTCGCTATTTGGAGCCGACAAGGCTTAAAGGTCAGGCGTTATTGGAACGTCAAAAGTGCGCCACACCGACATGATGTCGAAGAAACGGCGGCGCATGTCAAAGACTTGTTTTTGGATGCCGTCGAACGCCAGCTCGTTTCCGATGTCCCACTGGCAACTTTTTTATCAGGAGGACTTGACTCGTCAGGAATCACGGCTGTCGCTGCAGACTATTACAAAAAGCATGGACACAACTCGCTACACACATTTTCTCTCGATTACGAAGATAATGATCGGTATTTTAAAGCCGATGATTTTCAGCCGAACAGTGATGGGTATTGGATTAAGCAAATGACCGATCGGTTTAACACTAGACATCACCAGTGTGTGATCGATAACCAATCCTTGGTATCCTTACTGAAGGAAGCCGTTGAATTTAGAGACCTTCCAGGCATGGCAGATATTGATTCTTCTTTATTATGGTTCTGTCGGGAAATTAAAAAGACGCATACCGTTGCTTTGTCGGGTGAATGTGCTGATGAGATATTTGGTGGTTATCCATGGTTTCATCGTCCCTCAGGAGAAGGGCATTTTCCATGGATGACGTCTTTACAATTGCGGGAACAACTGATTCGTCCTGAAATCCGTAAGCATATGGATTTGCAAGGCTACGTACAGAAGCAATATGACATGACCGTTCAAGAAACGCCGCTTTTAGAAGGGGAAAATGAGGAGGAAACGAAGCGTCGCCAATTGTTTTATATCAATATGCTTTGGTTTATGACGACACTGCTTGATCGAAAAGACCGGATGAGTATGGGAGCCAGCTTAGAAGTTCGCGTGCCTTTTGCTGATCATCGCCTCGTTGAGTATGTGTGGAACATTCCTTGGGATCTGAAAATGCACGGTGGGAGAGAAAAAGGAATTTTAAGAAAAGCACTTGAAGGGGTTTTGCCTGATGATGTGCTTTATCGGAAAAAAAGTCCATATCCGAAAACCCACCACCCAGCATATACAGCGGCTGTCCAGCAATGGATAAAAGATATTTGCAATGATGCCAATGCTCCGTTATTCGATGTATTGGATAGACGTTCGGTAGAACAGCTTTTAGAGGGGAATGCAGAGGAAATAAAGACGCCTTGGTTTGGTCAATTAATGAAGGGACCACAGCTACTTGCTCATCTAGGACAGATGAATCATTGGCTTGAAACATATAACGTACGTTTATCGACGTAATAAACAGCCTAGTCATATCGCTAGGCTGTTTTATATTTGAGGTTTTTCTTTTAATAAATTGGGGAAAACGGAACAGGAAATTATATATTTTGAGGCTAATGATTTTGGAACATGTGCCAAAGGTTGCATTGCTATGGAAGGAGATCGTATGTTGAAAAAAAAGGTGGTCATTGTTGGAGCTGGTCCGGGAGGGCTGGCGAGTGGAATGCTTCTTTCAGCTGCATCCTGTGACGTATATATATATGAAAAGCAGCCGACGGTCGGTGGACGTAATTCAGCTTTGCAATTAGGTGATTTCACCTTTGATTTAGGGCCAACCTTTTTGAGTATGCCATACATTATTGATGAGTTGTTTACGGCTGTTGGAAGGCGAATGAGCGATTATCTCAAATTGATTGAGTTGTCTCCGATGTACAACCTTGTTTTTCAAGGGGAATCCATCTCGATGTATCGCGATCGTGATTTGATGAAGGAGGCGATGCAATCTTTTTCCCCTGCGGACGTTCAAGGGTATGAACGATTTATGGAAGGAATCGAGAAAAAGTGGAACGCTTTGCTTCCTATTTTGCAAAATAAGCATGATTCCATACTAGATTATGGGCGTTGGCGCTTTTTGAAAGCACTTCCTCAATTATCGTTGGGAAAAAGTGTGTATGATGTATTGTCTGATTATTTTACCGATGAGCGGGTAAAGCTTGCCTTTTCTTTTCAAGCAAAATACTTAGGTATGTCTCCGTGGGAATGTCCGGGTGCCTTTTCTATTTTGTCATTTATGGAACATAAATATGGTGTTTTCACCCGATCGGCGGCGTCAATCAGCTTTCAAAAGCGATGGCAAAAGTTATTGAAGAGAATGAAGGGGAGATTCATACAAATTGTGGTGTTCGTCAAGTGCTTATGGATCAAGGCCGGGCAACAGGCGTTTTACTTGAAAATGGTGAGCGCGTTGAAGCTGACGAAGTGATTATTAATGCTGATTTTGGGCATGCGATGCAGCATCTTTTTCCAGAAGGGGCAGTCCAAAAATATACGCCTGCACGTTTGCGGAAGAAAAAGTGGTCGTGCTCAACGTTTATGCTGTATGTTGGACTTGATCGATTGTATGACACGCATCACCATACGATCTTTTTTTCCGAGGATTATAAGCGAAATGTTGAACAAATTACAGGATCACTCGTTCTTCCTGACGATCCGTCCATTTATGTACAAAATCCATCTGTGACTGATCCGACACTTGCGCCTTCAGGACAATCGGCACTCTATATTCTCGCACCCGTACCTAATAATTTGAGTGACATCCACTGGGAGGATGTAGGGCCTCGTTTTCGCGATGCAGTGCTTGCTACTTTAGAGAAGCAACCACAATTTTCTCGTCTCCGTGAGCATATTGTTACAGAAAAAATGCTAACACCTACACAGTGGGAAAGTGAGTATGCAGTCCATTATGGAGCGACGTTTAATTTAGGTCATCAGCTTTCGCAAATGATGTATTTTCGTCCGCATAACCGGTTTAAACATATTCCGCACGTTTGGCTGACGGGTGGTGGGACGCACCCTGGCAGTGGTCTTCCGACGATCCTTGAGTCTGCGCGCATTACAGCACGAGGGATCTTAGAACAAGGGCGAGGCGTCAAGGAGGGATTCATGTGAAGCTTGCTTTTATAGGTAGTGGGATTGGTAGCTTAACGACAGCTCTCCTTTTATCGAAGGAAGGGTTTACGATTGATATCTATGAAGCCGAGTCCGAGCCAGGAGGGCGGCTTCGCTACTTGCAGCGGGGTCCATATAAAATTGATGCCGGCCCGACGATTGTGCTGCTGCCGGAAATGCTGCTTTCCATTCTTGAACAAGGAGGAATTGCACGCCAAGAGCTCGACTTAATTAAGTGCGATCCACTTTATCAAATTTGTTTCCCTGATGGCACCTCCTATGTGAAATATCCAGATGTCAACAGACAGAAGGAAGAACTGTTGCGAGTCTTTCCTCAAGATGTTCGTTATTTTGAACAGTTTATGAAAGATATGAAGCAGCATTATGAGATTGGCGATGCAATGTTTTTAAATCGTTCGTTTTCAAGACGTAGCTCTGCTTTCCACCCGAAAATGCTCCACTCTCTTTTTAAGTTAAAAGCCTATCAATCTGTTAGGCAACGAGCGGCCTCGTATTTCTCAAATGAGAAGCTCATTGATGCTTATAGCCTGCAAACGCTGTACATTGGTGGCGATCCAATGTCATCGCCAGGACTGTATTCGTTAATTCCATATAGTGAACATGCACATGGCTTGTATTATTTGAAAAAAGGTTATGCCGGATTGGCGTCGTTATTAAAAAGCGTTTTGGAGGAGCGGGGCGTTCGCTTTCATTTTAATGAGTTGATCAACAAGATAGACTATGACGCAAGTGGTGTTAAAGGGGTTCGTTCTGAAGCGCGTGAAGAAACCTATGACAAAGTCATCTTTAACGGTGAATTACCGCGATTGTACGATTTGTTAGGACATATGAAAAAGAGAGCACCTTCATTTATCCCCTCTTCAGGTTGCTTTTTACTTTATTACGGGTTGTCTACTCATTATGAAAATAAGATGACGCATCAGTTCTTTTTGCCAGAACAGTTTTTGTATCATATGAAACAGGTGTTTAAGACGAAAGAGCTCCCAACCAATCCGTCATTTTATACGTTCTACCCTTCAGCCATTGACAGTACATTGGCACCTGAGGGACATAGTGTTTTATACGTTCTCGTTCCGGTGCCTTCCGGAGATGGAGTGGATTGGGAGCGAGAAAAGGAACGTTTTGCTTCGATGATTGAAGAACAAATCGAACAAAGGGCTTTTCCTGAATTTAAAAAACATATCGTTTGGCGAGATGTGAAAACGCCTTTAGATGCAAAGGCGGATGGCCTTTTTGAAGGAGGAAGCTTTGGTATCGCACCTGTTCTGAAGCAATCGGGCATGTTCCGTCCCCAAATGAAGCCTTTGCCGATCGATGGATTGTACGCAGTCGGTGCGTCGATCCATCCAGGCGGTGGGATACCGATTGTCATGCAAGGTGCAAAGCTTCTGGCTGACGAAATGATGCAAAAACCAGCCCAATGGGGGAGAGGAGAACTCGGATGAGTGAAGCAGAACGCGCTTATCAAAAATGCAAGCAAATGATGATGACTCATTCTAAATCATTCTATAAAGCTTTTTCATTACTTCCTTCCCGGCAGAAAAAAGCAGTCTGGGCGGTATATGCATTTTGTCGCTACGCTGACGATCTCGTAGATGAGGGAAACCAACCGGCTCGCGATTTAGCGCATTTAGAGGAGGAGCTTGAACATTTTCTAAGCGGCGGGACGCCTAAAGGAGACATTTGGGTCGCACTGGCTGATGTATTTGATCAGTTTGCTATGGACCCACTTCCATTTCGTCACATGCTTCAAGGACAACGTATGGATATTGAACCAAAGCCTTTTTTAACCTTGGCGGACGTCGAACAATACTCGTACTATGTCGCTGGCACAGTTGGTTTAATGCTCCTGCCATTTTTGGCTCCAGATACACGAGATTTGCTTGAAAAAGATGCGGTTAAGCTTGGAAAAGCGATGCAGTTAACAAATATTTTACGTGATGTAGGAGAAGATTTGCACCGCGGGAGAATTTATTTGCCCCAGCAGCTTTTAAATGAACATCATGTTGACCTCTATGAGCTGGCTCAAAGTGCCACCCCTTCTACTAAATTTCAAATCGTCTGGGAAACGATCGCCACACGCGCTGAGTCTCTTTATGATGAAGCGTTAACGACTGTGCATCTCTATCCAGCTTATTCGCGCCAAGCCATTAAAGGATCAGCATATGTGTATCGGGCCATTCTCGATAAAATTCGTGCAGGTAGATATGAAGTGTTTACAAAACGTCATTTTGTAAGTCAGACGGAAAAGCAATTCATTTTAGCAAAATTGTAAAAATGGCCGCCCGTCTTCCAACAGTCGTGATCGGCGATTGAAGCTCACCCATTTGCTTATGCTTGCTTTCTCATTTTGACGAGTAGCAAGGCTTGCTTATCCTCTGATCAATGAATACTTGAGCCGCCGTTCTCCTTGGCACATAGGCTAACTAGGGTTTTCAGGCGAGGATGATACTAAGCGGACACGAAAAAGGTGTAGACAAAGTCTTTTCCAGATTTGTCTACACCTTTATTATGATTTGCGTGACATCGTTTAGAAGTCCACTCATTACGATCTATGATGAAGAATCGCCTTGGCGACATTATAGCCAGAACGCACGACCATTGGTGAACCGCCGCCAGGGAACGTAGAACCTCCGGCGAAAAATAAATTCTGAATGTCTTTTGCCTTGTTAAAAGGTTTGAAAAAGGCTTCTTGCCTACGGTTTGAACTCATTCCATAAATGGCCCCATGATAAGCCCCGGTCATGTTTTGTAAATCTTTGGGGGCAATGATTTTTTCACATACAAGGTGAGAGTGAATAGGGAGACCACGGTCATGTAGTTGTTTATAAATAAATTGTTTATAACGTTCGAGCTCATCTTGTGTCTTTGTGGTTGATAAAAGTGGAGGAGCATTGACTAAAATGAATAGATTATCCCCATCTGGTGACCGACTTGGATCTGTGACACTTGAATTGCTGACATAAATGGCAGGTTGTTGCGGATAAGTGCTATTGTCGAAGAGGTCAGCAAACTCATTTGCATACGTTTTTGGAAAAAAAACGTTATGGTGAAGTAGTCCATTTAATCGTTTCGACAGACCGGCAAGAATGACAAAAGCAGAGATGGAAGGTGGATAGTGAGCGACCTTTTGATCTGAAAAAGTCGGGCGGTCTTCAGCGTTGACGAGCTCAGGATACGCATGTAAAAGGTCCGCATTCATTAAGACGTGGCGACAGTCAATGACATCGCCAGCTTCTGTCTCAACCGCCTTTGCCACTTTATTTTCTACGTGAATCTTTCTTGCTTTCGTTCCTGTTTGAATCTGTACGCCTGTTTCCTTAGCGACTTGTGTAAAAGCGTCAGCAATTTTCGTATTGCCTCCATTGACATAATAGACCCCTTTGGCGAGTTCAAGATAGGCAATGAGAGCAAACGTCGCAGGGGTCTTAAAGGGAGATGATCCGATATAGGTCGCATACCGATGAAATGCATTGATCACGTTCTGATCCTTAAAATAACGCGTATTAAAATGGGCAAGCGATTCAAAGGGACGGACTTTTAAGAACGATGAAGTGAGCGTGGGTGAAAGCATATCCTTCCAAGAAAAGAAAGCGTTGTTCAAAAACGCATGCTCTGCCAGCTCATACAATCGCTTTGTTTCCAGGATATATGACCGATAATGTTGGGCGGCAAAAGGGTCGAGTGCTGTAAGCTGTTCCTCCATGGCTTCAATGGACGTCGTGAAATCGAGATGACGGCCGTCAGCAAAATTATTACGTGTATAAACATCCAACTTTTTAAAGGTGATGCCGTAGTCTTTAGGATCTCTGCCAGTTTCGGCAATGATGTTTTCAAATACGTGTGGCATCGTGATCGTATTTGGACCGTAATCAAATGTGTGCGTGCCAAGTTGATAGGGGCGCATTTTCCCACCAAGATAGTTGTTTTTTTCGAGAAGCAAGACAGAAGCTCCGCCATGCTGTAGCGTAATTGCTGCCGCAAGACCAGCAAGACCTCCGCCAATAATAATGACATCTGTTTTCAAGAGTACTGCCTACCTTTCCAAATATATCCTTTTCGACGCCAGGCGTTATACATGGAAGCAATGAGGATGCTGACCATGGCTGCAGCTGATAAAGGCATCAGTAGGAAATTAAAGTTTTTCTGACCCATTAGCCAGTCGACAAACGCACGTTGCAGCCAAATAAACAGTAAAGCCATAAGTGCCAATTGAATGGTGCCCATCTCAAATAGGGTAAGGCCGAGAATGAAGAGTGGAAAAACATAGAGTGTCAAATAGACGAACGAAATCAAGACGGCCAGTATGTAAGATCGTCCGATGCCTGGAAACGTGTTTTTTAGAAAGCCATTCCAAACGTCAATATTCCTCGAATACATATAGCAAGTCACTTCGGAGGCAATATTCATTAACAACACACGGTGTCCATGAGATTTCATTGCCCGCGTAAGAGTCATGTCCTCGACAAGCGCATCGTGAGCAGCTGTGTGACCACCGACCGTGTGATAGCTATTACGCTCAAAGGCCATAAAGGCACCGTGTGCGGCTGTAAATGCGGGAAATGTTGTATGGTTTGCGAACCAAATCGGTAAATGAAATAGCACGACAAAATGTTGCATTGGTACGAGAAGGCGACTTAAAAAGACTGGAGTGGGACATTTAGGAAAACCAGTAAGCTGTCCAGCCTTCTTTTTACTTAAATGATGAATAACATACTGGATCGTATCCCGATTTAAGCGGATGTCAGCATCAATAAAGAGATAATATTTCCCGTTAGCCAATTGCGAAAGCTGATGGCAGGCATATGATTTACCCATCCATCCCGGTGGCTTCGGCTTTCCTTTGATAAGTGTGAAACGTTGGTCACGCCCTATCGCATCCTGTAGCAATGTATACGTTTCGTCCTCAGATCCATCATCGAGCAAAAGAATTTCAAGATTCCAATAGCTTAACTGCTTTAAATTTTTTATTAAAGCGGTCGCGTTAGCTGCTTCATTGCGAAGTGGGACCATGATAGACACAAGCGAAGGAATGGGTCGTTCCTTCATGCGCGTTTTTAGGCGAGGTAAAAAGAGACTGTTTAATATTGTCCATACTGTACAGCACGCAAGGATCTACACGAGCCCTTCGGTCATCATTATCACCTCACAACAGTTGTTTGAATGGTGTCATGTGGCTGGCTTCGTTTTCAATCGTCGATGCTTGTAAACCGTTTAATTGTAATGTTAACACTTGTTGAAAATAACGGGTCCGCTCTTTTCGGGTCAATGTCACCCAAGTGTCTTTTTGTAGTTCTTCGGAAATATCAATAAATAAGACAGGCTTACGCTCATGCAAATATGTATAATACAGTGCTACTGAGAAGATTTGCGGTGTAGTGTCTGTGATTGTACTTAAGTAAGCTAACCCAGGTTCAAAATGGAGTGGTCGTGTATCTTGGTGATATTCATCGCCTTGCGGAAAAAGCCAGACAGCTTTCCCTTCATCAAGCTGTTTTTTAGCATAGTTCAGGGCTTTAACGATATCTTTAGGCTTTGTTTTATCTACTGAAAAAGCACCAAGCATGGAAAAGTAAGGGTGTTGCTTCAGTCCTTTTTCATGCATCATCATATAAGCTTCTGTCTGGAGGCAATAGCGATTGAAATAAAATAAAACGAGGCCATCCCACCAGTTTGAATGATTAGCGTAGATCAGCGTCGGCTTGTGTGGAGACAACGCTGGCACTTCGGTACTTACGTAAATGTTTTGGAAATGTTTTTGGAGCATGCGTCTAACAATCATTGAAAATATTGCTTCAAATGCTTTGAGCTTGTTTGCTTTTCTCATCATTCTTCACCTCACGCTTTCTGCCGTTGAGATAAAGCAGTAGCCATAATGCGGTCAAGGCAATGACGAGGAAGGCTGCCCCAGGAATACCTTCGAGAACGGCAAGCATGGCAAAAAAACCGACAATCAGTGTGTACAGCCATACCATACGTTCCTCCCACCAGACGTGATTAGCTTCACGCGGAGAAAGAAAAATACTTTTGATGAGGTGTAAAAAGAAAGAAAGCACAGCCCAGCCTATAAAATTTTGCAGGGGGATGTCATAGTAAGTGCCGGGTTCATTCCAAGTCCAATATCCCCTGACCGTGGAAACAGGATCGAGTAAAAGGTCCATACTAACAGCAATCGCTGTTCCAAATAGAGCAATGGCGATCGTTTGAAAGCGCATCCCACTCGTAATTCGTTTAGCGAGCGCATGAGACGTTGCCATGACCATGATCCAAGCAAAGCCGATGCCTACCGGAACGCCAGCCCACTCAATTCCAAAGGCACCATGATAATTGTATGAACCAAATAATATGTTGAAGTTCACACCAAGCGCTTCGGTCCCCATAGAAAGAACAAACACTAAGAGGCTATACCAAAGACCGGCCGCTTGATAAATATAATAAAAGTAAACACAGCCAAGCAACCCAGCGAGCACAAGAAACACGCCATTGCTCCATTCAAGCCATGATGGCAGGATATCAAAGCCTAAAAGGAAAACACCGTTTACATACCAAAAAAGAAATAATATGTATAATGATCGCGGGTGAAAGAACTTTGCCATATTAACATTAACACATCCTATCTATAGTAAAGGTGCTTTCATTATACATGGTGAAAAACGGCTTGTAGAGTTTGGAGTGGCTGCCTTTGGCAAAAGTTTTTTCCGTAAAAAAGTGTAGGCAAAGTTTTTCATAGCTTTGACTACACAGAGAAAGGTGGGCAGGAAGGTAGATGTCCGGCAAAACATCGATCTGCTTCCAGTAATTTCTATATTTTAGCATGTTGCGCGATGAGTAGTGTCATTTGCTACTCATGTTTGCTTTATAAGAGGAATCGCTTTGTTATGAGATAAAGCGTGCTCGACAAGATCGACCGACCAATCGTATTTAAGAAATGGCGTGATGATATAAATGCCTGAAAAGAAATCCATGGCAACATCGATCAAATGCTTAGCAATTGCCAGCCCTTCACGCCGCGCCGCTTTCGGGTCATCCTTACAAGCAGCCATTCGTGCTCTCGTGTCATCAGCCAGTTTAATGCCAGGGACTTCATGGTGCAAAAATTCAGCGTTACGGTACCCGGTGAGCGGCATAATACCAATATACATCGGGGCACTAAGCGTTTGAACAGCTGCAGCAACTTCTTTGATTTGCGCTTCACTAAATACAGGCTGAGAGATGAAATAATCGGCACCATAAGTGATCTTTTTTTCTAATCGTTTGATCGCTTTCTCCATATTTTTAACGTTCGGGTTAAATGCACCAGCAACTGAAAACTGCGCTTTTTCTTTTAATGGCTTGCCTGAAGGAGAAAAACCTTCGTTAAATTGTTTTAGTAATTTAATTAATTCAAAGCTTTGTACATCGTAAACGGATGTAGCTCCCGGAAAATCCCCTAGCTTCGTCGGATCTCCTGTCACACCCAAAATATCATGAATACCAGATGTATGAAGGCCCATAATATGAGATTGCAGACCGATAAGGTTTCGATCGCGGCAAGATAGGTGAACAAGCGGCTTAATATTGTATTGATTCTTTAAAATTGTCGCGATTGAAGTGTTACAGACGCGAGGTGACGCCAGTGAGTTGTCAGCAATCGTAACCGCATCTACACCAGCATGATGCAGTGCAACAGCCCCTTTGAAATACTCGGAAACATCTAAATGTTTAGGCGGATCCAACTCTACGATGACAGAGGTCCGTTCTTGTACAAGCTGATGTAAAGGTTTTTCACTTAATGGTGACACAGATGGTTTTGGTGGTTCTTCAACAAGTGGCTTAACGATCGTTTTTTCGCTGACAGGTTCTAATGCTTGAACAGCAGAAGCCATCGCTGCAATATGGGCAGGTGTCGTGCCACAGCATCCGCCAATTAAACGAACCCCTTGCTTTCTCAAGGAAAGAGCACAATCGCCGAAATATTCTGGCTGCGATTTGAAGAAGAGTCTTCCATCTTGTACATCGGGCATGCCAGCATTCGGGGCTGCTGATAAGAAAACGTTCGGCAATAATGGGACCCCTTTGAGTGCTTCAATCGTATGGTATGGACCAAGACGGCAGTTAATCCCAACAACGTCAGCGCCAATCAAAGCTAGTTGCTTGAGTGCTTTCGTTAGCGGCTTGCCATTTTGAAGTCGACCTGCCTCTTGTAGAGAAAGTTGAGCAATGATGAATATATTGGTTTTCTTTCGTGCTAAAGCGACGACTGTTTGTAATTCTTCTTCATCGTAATACGTTTCGAAAAGCAGAGCATCGACCCCTTCGGAAATGAGAGCATCGACCTGTTGTTCAAACGTGGCGACGATCTTTTCCAAGGTTGTTTCAGACCTAGTTACATCACGGATACCACCAATGGTCCCTGCGACAAAAACATCACGGTCTTTGGCGGCTTCTTTTGCTAATCGAACAGCTGCACGATTGATGTCTTCAACTTGTTCCTCAAGCCCGTACTTTGCCAGCTTAATGGCATTCGCTGCATAAGTGTTTGTTTTAATCACATCTGCACCTGCATCTACGTACGCACGGTGCACCTCTTTCACATACGATGGGTTGGTCAAATTTACACGCTCAAAGCAATGTGTAATTTGGTAGGCATCATATAGATAACTTCCCATCGCCCCATCCAAAATCACGTGTTGCTTTTGCAGTTTTTCAATGAAAGTCATTTGCTTTCCTCCTTTAGTAGCGATGAAGATGCTTCTAGCAAGGCTGCGTTCAAATCATTTTTTAAATCCTCAACATCTTCAATCCCTACAGAGAAGCGGAGGAGGCGATTGCAGACACCGTACGCACTTCGAACCTCTACAGGAATGTCCATGTGCGTCTGTGTCGCTGGATACGTAATAAAGCTCTCAACGCCTCCGAGACTCTCAGCAAAACAAATCAAGGAGAGTGATTTTAAAAATGGTGCAATGAGCTCTTCACCTGTGAGACGGAAGGAAAGCATCCCGCCTTTTCCAGGATAAAAAACATGACTCACAAGGGGGTGGGTCTTAAGAAAATCGGCAAGAACTTGCGCATTTTTCGTATGCTGTCGCATTCTGAGCGGCAATGTTTTCATCCCTCTCATCAATAGCCAACAATCAAAGGGAGACAGCACCGCTCCAGCGGCATTTTGGTAATCGGCCAGCTGTTGTCCTAGTTTTGCATCACGAGCCGTCACTAAGCCAGCGAGGACATCATTATGACCACCTAAATATTTCGTCCCAGAATGAATGACAACATCAGCGCCAGATAAATGAGGATGCTGTAAGTAAGGTGTGAAAAACGTGTTATCGACAATGAATATTAGCCGGTGTTTTTGGGCGATAAAACCGAGCTCGATCAGGTCTGATTCAATCATCAACGGATTTGTCGGTGTCTCTACAAACAGTGCTTTCGTTTTCGGAGTGATGGCTTTTTGCACTTCTTTTAAATTGTGGGTAGGCACACTAGAAAAAGTGATCCCGTGGTTCGTTTGTCCATATTTGTCAAGAAGCCGGTAAGTTCCTCCGTAAAGATCCTCTGAGACGACAAGGTGATCTCCGGGTTTAAAAAGAGACATGACGGCATGAATGGCGGCCATCCCAGATGAGAAGGCAAGCCCGCGTTCACCACTTTCTAAAGCAGCGATGGCTTTTTCTAAAACATCGCGTGTTGGGTTTTTGTACGTGAGTAATCATAGTCGGTCGATTCTCCAATTCCTGCATGTCGATAAGCAGTAGATAAATAAATTGCCGGAGAGACCGTACCTGTTTCAGTATCAGAGCGATTGCCAATTTGCGCAAAAGTTGTGTCAAGTTTTTTTTCTGTCAATGAGGGATGCCTCCTTCAATGTAATGTGTCTATATTTGTTAGGAAGCTACTGACTGGCGCTTGGATGCACGAATCCAGTCAGATAGCGTTGGGGGCATCCGTCATCTCATCCGCCAAACGCTCTGTCTTCGAGCGAAAGTGCGAAAAAAACAACGAAAAAACCCCTTCATGAGAAAAAGAAGGAGTTTTTTTAGAAAAAAATCCTTCTTCTCATCTTTCAAGCAAAATTTGCTTGCTGGACGTAGCACCGTGCCTAATCAATAGGCTGGTTGCTGAGGCTTCATAGGGCCATTTCCCTTCACCTCTCTGGATAAGAAAAAGAATACGTATGATTTAATTGTTATTCATTACTGTACACGAGCTATGACGAAAAAGCAACCTCGTTTTTTTACATCGTCGCAAAGAGTGTTTATCCGTTAATCATGGAGCCACCATTGATATGAAGAACCTGTCCAGTCATATAAGACGAGTCTTCGCAAGCCAAGTATACATAAGCTGGAGCCAATTCTTCTGGCTGACCTGGTCGCTTCATTGGTGTCGTTGTTCCAAAGGTTGCGACTTTCTGCTCGTCAAAGGATGCAGGGATCAGCGGTGTCCAGATCGGTCCCGGAGCTACGGCATTGACTCGGATTCCTCGGTCGACAAGCTGTTGTGACAGGGAACGAGTAAGTGATGTAATCGCCCCTTTAGTTGCGGAGTAGTCGATTAAATCTTTACTTCCTTTGTATGCAGTAATCGACGACGTATTGATAATTGTACATCCAGCAGCTAAATAAGGTAAGGCAGCTTGGGTGAAATAGAAACATGAAAAAATGTTCGTCCGAAACGTCTTCTCCAATTGGTCACTCGTAATATCTTCAAAGCGTTGTTGCGGATGTTGTTCAGCGGCATTATTTACGAGAATGTGTAGCGATCCAAAGGCTTCAATTGTTCTGTTTACAGCTTCTTTGGCGAATGCTTCGTCTCCGACGTCTCCTGGAATAAGAAGGCATTCACCACCATAGCTCTCAATTTCCGCTTGTACGCTTTGTGCATCTTCGTGTTCATTTAAATAAACGATGGCGACGTGGGCGCCTTCCTTCGCATAGGCGATCGCGACAGCTTTTCCGATGCCGCTATCCCCACCAGTGATCAGTGCATTTTTTCCTTGCAGCTTACCAGCTGGTAAATACTCAGGGTTGTCTGAAAAAGGTTGAGGCATCATGTTTTTTTCTAAACCAGGCTGGGTAGGCTGGTGCTGCGCGGGCGCTGAAAAGGGATATTCGTTTGAACGCATTCCGATTCCTCCTAAAATAGCGTTTAAATTAGTGTTACCGAATCGGCACATTTCCAAACAAACCAAAAAACATCGGTACCTCTAAGGGCACCGATGTCATTCATCTCCATACACGTTCACATTCTTACATCGTACTTGGAGCTTGTAAATATTCTTCTAAAGTAATGGATTCGTTGTAGATCTTTTCAGCATGCTCTTCACCGACATAGCGAATATGCCATGGCTCGTAACTATACTGTGTAATATCTACTTTATCTTTTGGAAAACGTATAATAAATCCAAACTGATGGGCATTTTCTTTCAACCATTGCCCTTCAGGGGTATCTGCAAAGTCCTCTGTAAGCGTGTTGTTGACAGAGGGGGTTGACACATCCATCGTTAAACCTGTTTGATGTTCACTTTCCCCGGGAATCGCACTGACTTCATTTGCTTCTTCTTCGGAACCGTAGCGATTAACGTTCGATGCGAAGATCGTTTCTTGTCGGTCATACGAGCGATATCCTGAAATTGCAAATAGCTGCAGCCCTTCGTCTTTTGCTGCTTGAAACAATGGTTCAATTGCTCGCGCGGCTTCTTCACGCATTAAACGCTTAGGCAATTGCTCTGTAAAAGGAAAATCTATTGCTGGTTCGACAAGATCAGCAGGAATATAATCAGCAGGCAGCTTATACGTTTTATTTACTAAAACGAGCGTGCTGTTTGGGTCAGTGATGACATTATTTTCATCTACATCGGTTTCAGGGTTAAAAACGGGTCGATCAGATTGTTCACGTGGTGGTTCTGCGTTTTCATTGTCTTCTTGTTCAGAAGCGGCAGGCTCAGCTGCGGCTTCTTCAGCACTAGACGGCTTCTCGTCTGTTTGGTATGTCTCGTCTGCAGGTAATTCCTCCGAAGACGACGCGCCATTTGGAGAACAAGCTGAAGTCACCAGTAAAACAAGAATTAAAAAAACGACTGAAAAAATTGTTGTCCATGGAATTTGTTTAGAGATCATTTTATACACCAACTTCTTAAAAAATCACAACTCCCCCTTGAGTATCTTACACACGGTATCAATGAAAATGCAAGCTCATTTTATTGGCACGGGACTTGTCAAATAAATAGACGACGTGCTTTACACTGGCACTACGACCTCGCCGGAGAAAGTGATTTGTTAAAATTTGGTGCCGGTAGGTTGTGACAGACGCGTTCGGATTCTTTTTTCATGAGCATATGCTCGGCATCATTTCGTTGAAACCCGTGAACTAAAAAATGCAGACACAGCCTTTTTAGGAAAGACTTTGTCTACATTTTGGCACCTTCTTAAATTTCAGCAAGGTATTTGTATATTACTTTACGGTTTCTTTAAAATAAAAGATAGCGATCGTTCCTGGGCCTACGTGTGCGCCAATCACTGAACCGATGGACTCGATGACAAACGACGTCGTGCCAAATCGTTCTTCAATCGCGTTTCGAAAAAGTTCTGCTTGATCAATCGCATCGGCATGACTGATAAAAATTGTTTGTTCTCCTAAATGGACACCACGTTCTTCCATTAAATCAAGCATGCGTTGTAGTTTCTTCTTGTTTCCGCGTACTTTTTCTAATGGAAGGAGGCGACCCTCGACAGCATGAAGAATGGGTTTTATATGAAGTAAGCCACCCATCATTGCTGCCGCTTTACTGATTCGGCCGCCGCGTTGCAAATAATCGAGATCATCCACTGTAAATATATGATCGATACTGCTGTGGTGTTTTCTAATACGTTTAACAAGCTCGTCGTAAGCTAAACCTTCGTCTCGCCATTTGACGGCTTGATGAACGAGCAACCCTAAACCGAGAGAAGCACACTTAGAATCAATGATTGTTAATTGAAAAGAAGGATATTCTTCGAGTAATTCTTTGTGAACGAGCTCTGCTGTTTGGTATGTGCCCGAAAGTTCAGAAGAAAAAGCCATGTAAATGACAGCATCTCCTTTTTCCGCACACGCTTTAAAAGTTTGGATAAATGTATCTGGTTGTATTTGGGCTGTTTTTGGCACAGCGCCGTTTCTCATCGCATCATAGACTTCTTTCGATGTGATTTCGTGATGCTCCTGATAGTCTTTTCCATTTAAAAGTACGTGCAGAGATAGGAGCTTAACATCGTTTTCCTGACACCATTTTAGTGGAAGGTCACTTGCACTGTCTGTAATTAATACTGTCAACGCTCTCACCACCTGTATCCCAGCTGTTTTTTAAAGCTGTCGTTTGTATGAATAGTGTAACAAAGGCATTAAATAATTCAACATTCAACTCTAATGCTTAAATCATCTGCCTTCAATATTGCTTTCATTTTAAGGCTGCTTCTATAATAATACATGGTCATTCGATTTCACAGAAAAAGAGGCGATTCTCCTATGGTGTGGACGGAAATAAGAAAAATTTTAATTATTATTTTTGGAGCTCTCCTCAATGCGATTGCGCTCAATGTTTTTTTAATTCCAGCAAACGTCTATGCAAGTGGCTTTTCTGGAGCATCTCAATTAATAGCGACAATCCTAGAGCAGCCTGGCTTAACAGGTATCATCTTATTTATTCTCAACATTCCAGTTACGATTTTAGGATGGAAAAAGGTAGGGAAGCTATTTACGATATATAGTTTTTTGTCCGTCATTATGCTAACTTTTTTCCTTGAAATTATTCCGATCGTGGAGCAAACTGAAGATATCTTATTGTATTCTGTGTTTGGCGGAGTGACCTCTGCTATCGGTGTAGGGCTAACGATGAAATTCGGTGCTTCTACCGGAGGAATGGACATCATTGCCATGGTGTTATCGCGTATGAAGGACAAGCCTGTCGGTACATATTTCTTTATCCTCAATAGCTTGATTATCGTCATAGCAGGTGTTTATTTTGAGCCAGAAAAAGCCCTATACACACTTGTCGCCCTTTATGCCACGACACGGGTGATCGATGTCATCCATACACGGCATGAGAAGCTCACGGTCATGATTGTCTCCTCTAAAGCAGAAGAGCTAGAGGCAGCAATTCATGCTCGGTTAGTTCGTGGAATCACCACAGTGCCAGCTCGAGGTGCGTTTTCTAAAGAGGATAAGAATATGCTGGTCATGGTCATTACGCGGTACGAACTGTATGATTTAGAGCATACGATTCGCGAAGTCGATCCAAACGCGTTTACGAATGTAGTTCAGACGACAAGCGTCTTCGGGTTTTTTCGCAAAGATTAATGAAAAAGAGCAGGGCTGTAACTTTTTTAAGATGAGCATCGTCTAAAATTGTGAAGGTCATGAAGGAGGATCTACAAATGATGAAGAAACAATGGTGGCAAAGTATCGTTTTTATAGTGGCCATTTTGGCGCTGACTGCTTGTGCAGGAGAAACGGAAGTGACTGAGACAGAAGAGGATCCCGCTTCTCAAGAGGAAACAACAGATTCTGGTGCGCAAGGGTCTGAGGATGCTTCTGACATAGAGCAGCTTGCAATCGAAGCCTCACCCGATGTTTGGACAAGTGGTGCAGATCTAAGGGTGATTCTTACTAATAACACATCAGAGGACATCACTCTTGAAAGTAGCTCGGGCGAAATCGTTCAAGTCATTGTAACGAATGAAAATGGCGATGTCGTTTATAAATCAAGTGATGATGAAGCTTTTACACAAGCGCAGGAAGAGACAACGATCGCTGCTGAAAATGATGTTCGTTGGACACCTTATTGGGATCTTACGTCTGAAGGAGAGCGAGTTCCAGGCGGCACTTACGAAATGCAGGCGACGCTAATGGCAGATACCGCGAATGGGGAAGCAATTGGTTCTGAGCTGATCGCTGGTCCTGTGGAGATTGAAATTCCTGAAGTAGACCACTCTGTATTCAAGGACATTTCAGTTGAAGGAGAAAGTGGCGCTTATACAGTGTCAGGTGAAGTAGCTGTAGAACAAGGCCCTTTTTCATATGCTGTTGAAGATGGACACAATGTTCTTTTAGAAAGCACACCTTTCCCTGAGCTTGCTGAAAGTGAGGGATGGTCAGCTTTTTCCTTCGATGTAAACGTTGAGGAAACAGACCTTCCGCAAAATGGTTCATTAGTGATCGTACTCTCAAATGAAGCTGGAGATGAAAAAAGCGTCCGCTTAGAGCAATTTAAACAAGAATAAAACAATAAAGAATGATAAGAATAAAAGAGTAGACAAAGTTGGTTCGTGTTGTCTACTCTTTTTATGTACAATAAATGAAGTTGTTAGTGCATAGCTTTTTAGTTATTTGTTGTATGAAATAAATACATCTAAAATCGCTGGTTCAAGTTCTTCCCAATTTGCTGGTTCGGACTTATTAACTGAAACGAAATCATCATATGCCATAATGCTTTCCACGCCGTCTAAAGCTAAAATGCCTTTAAGCAGTGGATGAGACATGTCGTCACCTTTTTTTCCATGAATGCTTCTAGACCCTTCAAATAAGGATTGATCCGCAACAAACTTTACGGCATTAGGGTTCGGGGTATATTGTGCTTGAGCTTGCATCATCTTTCCTCCTCGATTGCCTTCATCTCATCATATGGCAGGCATTATTTTATCCATCATAACATGTCGCTTCAGACGTGCAAACAAAAGGAATCAAAATACAAAGCGGGAGGTTTTCCCCCGCTTTGCAAATGGATTGTAAGAGCAATCTAGGCTTTTTAATGTCATGAAGCTTTAAGGCTGTTCAAATTGTAAACACCTGAGTGTGTGCAGCGGGATATTTGCGAGCTACACCTCGTTTTTATCTTCAGCTTCCTTATAGGTGCTTCGATAAGGGAAACGAAGGTCGTGCTGATGCACAGACAGAGCTCCTTGCTGAACAAAACGCCTTGATTTGCTTTTCCGACTCATGCTCTAGCCTCCTGGCAATCATAATGGCTTGCCTCCCTATACATTGTCTATCGTTTTAAAGTTTTCATACGAAAAATCCACTGTTACTTCCTTGCAGGAAAGGCTGCAACTGCCGGGGATAGATCAGTAATTGCACGTTTTAATTATTTATGAAGGGGAATACTTTAACCAAGATAAGACATCCTTTAAGGAGGCTTTTGTATGAATCGAAAACGTGTCATTTGGTCAACTGTAGCCGTTGGAGCTGCTGGTGCAGCTGCTGCCTCGGTCGTTCTTTTAAAAGACCGGAACAATCGTGAACGCCTGATGGAAACGTATAACGAATGGTCGCAAAAAATGAAGGATACACTTAGTTCCCAAGAAAATTTACCGATTGACAAGGCTGGCTTCCCTGATCCGCAAGATATTGATGACAATAAGATGGTGTCAGAAGGAGCGCAGTTCGGCGTACAATATTTCAACGCGCAAGAGCAAGATTCGCAAAACAATATTCACAATTGAGTACACCTGGTCTTTTGACCAGGTGTTTAGCTTGTGGCCGAACGCTTTCATCTGATTACGTTGGCTCGCTCGACCTGACCTCGCGTTCGGTTTCAAAAAGGAAACGCTTACATTTTTGGTGAGGTTTAGCATACTTCCATCTTATTTAAATGAAATGTTGTGTGCAGAGAAAACAAAGGTGCGATGTTTAAAAAATGCTCAGTCTTAGTTCGCAAGGCTTGTCAGATTGTGCTCGCATTCGAAATATGACATTCATAGAGCCTCAGTCCGTGAAAAATGATGAATGTAAGCGTATGGCGGCAGGCTGAAAACACCTGGTTTTCGTCCAGGTGCTTCCTAAGAAACACAGACATTATGCAATTGGGTGTAATTCATTTGAGTGTAATTCAGAGCCGAATGGATATGAGGCACGTGGCTTCATAATTTGCTCCAGGTCGTCGATTTGTTTTTGGAGGCTGGCAAGGATTGCAAAGGACTGCTCTTCGTTCGAGGCAGCAGGGACATCCGTGATCACGATCCGGTGACCGGTATAGTGGTATACTTGAATATCAGGCAACATCCTTCAACTCCTCTCTAAAGTATCTAGACCATTATATGATATATTCGTTTTATTTATGAAAATCCCTTTAGCGTCTCCTGTCGAATAAAGGGATGTTTTGTCGGGTTCTTTTAAGCGTCCGGTTTTTTCCTTTTCTTATAGCGTGTTATAATACATGCATGAAAGGAGCGTGTTGTAATGGATGAAGCGATGAAAGAGAATATTATGGGCGCTTTGGAAAATGTCATCGACCCAGAATTAGGAATCGACATTGTGAATTTAGGTTTAATTTATGATGTGGACTTAGATGATGAAGGCCACCTTGTTGTCACAATGACGTTGACAGCGATGGGATGCCCTTTAGCCGGAGTTATTGAAAATGAAGTAAGAACGGCTGTTTCTGAAATTCCAGAAGTACAGTCTGTCGATGTAAATATCGTTTGGAATCCGCCTTGGGGCAAAGACAAAATGTCTAGGATGGCTAAAATTGCTCTCGGTGTCCCTGATTAATGGATGGTTAGAATAACGGTTCCTCCTTTTTAAGATGTATGTCTTAGAAAGGAGGTTTTTTTTATAGGTATTCGGATAAATATAAAAAACTTTGTATAAAAAAACGTAAAAACGGTTGAAACATCGCATAACTCATGTATAATTATCAATACAATAAAATGAACGTTAAAAGACATAAAGGTTTAAATATAGAAAAATTGAACGGGCAGGGAGAGAGAAAGATGAATGTCGGAATTGTAGGTGCAACAGGTTACGGAGGCGTGGAGCTTATTAGGCTGTTGCATCATCATCCAGAAGTGAAGCAAATACATGTATATTCAACAACAAAAGAGGGAGAACCGCTGCATAAAACGTATCCACATCTTGGCGGTCAGCAAGGAACGCTTATTCTAAAATCATTTCAACCAGAAGAAATGGCTAGAGAATGTGACGTCGTTTTTTTAGCGGCTCCTGCTGGTGTGTCAGCAGAAATATCGCCACTTCTTTTTGACACCGGAGTGAAAATCATTGACTTATCTGGAGATCTTCGCATTCAAGATCGTGAGAAGTATAAAGCATGGTATCATCGCGAGCCAGCGCCTGAGCGAGTGATTGAAGAAGCTGTCTACGGGTTGTCAGAATGGGCAAGGCCAGCCATTGAGAAAGCTAAAATTATTGCTAATCCAGGTTGTTATCCGACGGCCGCTCTAACCGGATTACTTCCCGTTGTTAAAAAAGGTCTCATTGATTTAGGAACGTTAATCATTGATGCGAAATCAGGTGTTTCAGGAGCTGGTCGAACGCCCTCAGCTAACGCACATTTTCCAGAAATGAACGATAACTTAAAAATTTATAAAGTCAATCAGCATCAGCATATTCCTGAAATTGAACAGATGCTTGCTACGGTACATCATTCTTCTGAAGTACCGCCAGTGACTTTTAGTACACATCTTGTTCCAATGACAAGAGGCATTATGTCAACGATGTACGCTTCTCTGACAAACAAAGGTACGACGCTAGAAAAAGTGCGAGCGGTCTATGAAGAGGCGTACCGCGATGCTCCGTTTGTGAGAGTGCGCGACGACGGAAATTTTCCAACAACCCGCGATGTATATGGTTCCAACTATTGTGATATTGGATTGACGCTTGATGAGCGGACGGGGCGATTAACGATCGTTTCGGTGATTGATAATTTAGTAAAAGGAGCGGCCGGTCAGGCTGTTCACAATTTTAACCTTATGTTTGGTTTTGACGAAATGGACGGACTTCGCTTGCTGCCAGTATATCCATAAGAAAGGATTTTTGCCATGTTAACTTCATCGACAGCCCTGACCCATCAAGAAACCGGAAGCATTACATCGCCAAAAGGCTTCAAGGCGGCAGGTATTCACGCTGGGTTTAAATATAAACGAAATGACCTTGGTGTCATTTATTCAGAAACACCTGCCACGAGTGCAGCAGTGTATACATTGAATCATTTTCCGGCTGCACCCATTAAAGTAACGAAAGAAAGCATTTCAGAAGAAGGACTCCTGCAAGCGGTTGTTGTTAATTCGGCGTTTGCCAACGCTTGCACAGGAAAGCGTGGAGAAGATGATGCGTATGAGATGAGGGGGTTAGCGGCAAGCCATTTACGCATACCTGATCATTACGTCGCTGTCGCATCGACAGGCGTCATTGGAGAACTCATCCCAATGGAAAAAATGCGTGCGGGAATGGCCCAGCTGCAGCCAGAATCTGGAGATCATAGCGCTGCATCATTTAACCAGGCCATTTTAACGACAGATTTAAAGGTGAAATCGGCGTGCTGGACAATGGAAATCGACGGGAAGACGGTAACGATTGGTGGATCTGCGAAAGGCTCTGGAATGATCAACCCGAATATGGCAACGATGCTTTCTTTTATAACAACCGATGCAAATATCGCTTTGCCTGCACTGAATCAAGCTTTAAAAGAAGTGACAGATAAGACATTCAATCGCATTACCGTTGACGGTGAAACGTCTACAAACGATATGGTCTTAGTCATGGCAAATGGTCAGGCTGAAAACGACGAGCTGACAACTGATCATGAGGAGTGGGACATATTTGTTGAAGGATTACGACGAGTGTCAGAGGACCTATCGAAAATGGTTGCCCGCGACGGTGAAGGGGCGACCAAGCTGATCGAGGTAGAGGTTGACGGGGCAGCGACCGAAAACGAAGCTGGTGTGATTGCTAAAAGAATCGTCGGCTCTGACCTCGTAAAAACAGCCGTTTACGGTGCTGATGCAAATTGGGGACGAATCATTCAAGCCATTGGACAGAGTTCGGCAACGATTGATCCAGAAAAAGTCGATGTCTGGATAGGCCCGATTCAAATGCTGAAAGAAAGCCGTCCCCTTCATTTTTCAGAAGAACAAGCTTCAGCTTATCTTAAAGAAGAACAAGTGACGATTAAAGTGGATTTACATGTTGGGAATGCATGTGCTAAAGCATGGGGATGCGACTTAACGTATGACTACATTAAAATAAATGCAAGCTATCGAACGTAAAAGGGGCGGAGGAGCATGACGCGACCTATCGTTGTAATCAAGTGTGGAGGAAGTACGCTGGATAACTTATCAGATTGCTTTTTTCAAGGGGTTAAGCAATTGCAGATGGATGGAAAGCAGCCTGTTATTGTCCACGGTGGCGGTCCTGACATTGAGAGCGTGCTTGAGAAAATGGCGATTAAAACAGAGTTTCATGAAGGATTAAGAAAAACGACCGCATCTGTGATGGAAGTTGTTGAGATGGTTTTAGCCGGTCGGGTGAATAAGCGACTCGTGACGAAGCTAAGAACATGTGGCATTGATGCTTCAGGGCTTGCTGGGTGTGACGGCGGGATGCTTCAATGCCAAGCAATTAATAGAGAGCTGCTCGGCTACGTCGGCGACGTTAAGCATGTGCAAACGAATGTCTTAGAAGGGTTAATCGATGACTGCATCGTGCCAGTGATTGCACCCCTCGGTGTTGACAGTGAAGGCATTCATTACAATATCAACGCCGATACAGCAGCAAGTGCCATTGCCAATGCTTTACAGGCTGAGCAAATGATGTTTGTGACCGACGTTCCGGGTATTATGAAAGATGGGCAGGTCATCCAAGAATTGACAGAGACGGATGTAGAGCAGCTGATGACTGATGGCACGATTTATGGAGGAATGATCCCAAAAGTAAAAGCAGCTTTAGCCACCTTAAAAGGATCGTTGAAAGAGGTTGCTATCGTTCAAGGGGCACAAAATCATAGTCAAAACGGAATTTGTGGAACGACAATTACACGTAGTCTGGAGGTCGTAAGATGAGTCATCTTTTTAAGACATACGGTCGGTGGCCCATTGAAATTCAAGCTGCTGAAGCTGCAACAATGACAGATACAAATGAAAAGACTTACGTTGATTTAACATCTGGGCTTGGAGTTGTCAACGTTGGGCATTGTCATCCAGATGTTTTAGCGGCAGTGGAAAAGCAGTTAAAGCAATATTGGCATACGTCTAACTTATTTGAAAGCAGCTTACAGGAGAAGGTTGCCACCCAGTTAACAGAAAATACGGAGCTGGACCTTGCTTTCTTTTGTAATTCAGGCGCGGAAGCCAATGAGGGCGCGATTAAGTTAGCAAAAAAGCATACTGGACGCACGAAAATTGTGACCCTCCAGCAATCGTTTCATGGTCGGACGTTCGGAGCGATGGCAGCAACGGGACAAGATAAAATTAAAGCTGGCTTTGGACCTATGCTTACAGAATTTGTTCATATTCCGCTAGAAGATATCAGTGCGCTTCACGAAGCAGTGGACGACAATACAGCGGCAGTGATGCTTGAAGTCATTCAAGGTGAAAGCGGTGTTCGGTTAGCCTCTTCAGCCTATTTAAAAGCGGTAGAGGAAGCATGTCAAAATAACGGTGCCCTTTTGATCATTGACGAAGTCCAAACAGGCATTGGCCGAACTGGCTCGTTTTTTGCTTATCAATCGGAAGGAATCGATCCCGATGTCGTTACAGTTGCTAAAGGCTTAAGTAATGGCTTGCCAGTAGGAGCAATCTTAGGCAAGCATTCTTTGGCAGACGCCTTCTCTCCGGGGAGTCATGGAACGACTTTTGGAGGAAACCCTGTCGCCATGGCAGCCGCTTCGGCAGTCATTTCAATTGTAAAGAACGATGACTTTCTTCAAGCTGTTTCATCCAAAGGCGAAGCATGGATTGCCCAATTTAAAGAGGAACTTCACGATCATCCGCTTGTTAAAGACATTCGCGGAAAAGGTTTAATGATTGGGATAGAAATGGAAAAGCCAGTAAGTCCATTGATAACCCGCTTGCAAGAAAAAGGGTTCTTGACATTAAGTGCTGGAGAAAACGTATTGCGTTTACTTCCCCCACTGATTATTTCAGAGGATTTATTAGAAGATTTTGTGAAGACGTTGAAAGAGACGATGATTGCTTGGCATAAAGAAACAGAGCAGCTTGTGTAATAGCAACAGAGAAAGAAGAGGTGGAATGCATGAAAGGGTATTTACATTTAGCCAATGATACAACCTTTGAAGGGACTTGGATCACAGACACGAAAGCTGTCACAGGAGAAGTCGTGTTTTTTACAGGGATGACCGGCTATCAAGAAGTCATTACCGACCCTTCCTTTCGTGGGCAAATTGTCGTTTTTACCTATCCTTTAATCGGTAATTACGGAATTAACGCCACTGATATGGAAAGTAAAGATATTCAAATTACAGGAGCAATCATTGGTGAGCTAAGCGAAGATGGGTTTCACTATGAAAGTGTCAAACCCTTTCATGCCTTCTTGGCTGAACGAGGCATCCCAGTTTTGGCAAATGCAGATACGAGGGATATTGTTAAAGCGATTCGCTCGGAAGGGATGATGGGGGGCGAGCTTAGTCCGAAACCTGATCCCCAATGGGAAGGATACAAAACAATTGAGGAGCAGCATTTAGCATTTGAAACTTCTGTGCGTGCGATCGAAACCTATCCAGGTGATGGCGCTCATGTCGTCTTGCTAGACTTTGGCTATAAGCATTCGATACGTGAGAAGCTAACGAGTATGGGCTGTAAAGTAAGTGTTGTTCCTCACACGGCAACTTTAGCAGATATTCAGCAGCTGCATCCGGATGGGATTGTCTTTTCAAACGGACCAGGCGATCCGGAACAGCTCGGACCAATGCTTCCTAAGCTTAAAACATTATCAGAGATGTACCCGTCGTTAGCCATTTGTCTAGGGCATCAACTAATGGCGCTTGCGCACGGTGGAGCTACGGATAAATTAAAATTTGGTCATAGAGGGGCAAATCAGCCAGTCTTTGATCATTTTAAAAACAAAGTGTTTATGACTTCGCAAAATCATAGCTTTGTTGTTAATGAAAACAGTATGGCTAATTCTTCATTTACAACCCGTTTTGTTAACGTCAATGACGGTTCTATAGAAGGAATGGTCCATGAACAATTGCCGATCATTTCGGTACAATTCCACCCTGAAGCGAATCCAGGACCAGCAGATAGTGATTGGATGTTTGCTGAATTTCACCAGATGATGGTCACCGTAAGAGGAGAGAAAGTATATGCCTAAAGATACAACAGTGCAAAGTGTACTCGTCATAGGATCAGGTCCGATTGTCATTGGGCAGGCTGCTGAGTTTGATTATGCAGGTGCGCAAGCCTGTCTCGCCCTAAGGGAAGAAGGCGTGCGGGTGATTCTCGTCAATAACAATCCGGCTACGATCATGACTGACGAGGCGAATGCAGACGCAGTATATTTTGAGCCCCTTACGGTTGAAAGCATTGAGCGGATTATTGAGAAAGAAAAGCCTGATGGACTTTTAGCTACGCTTGGCGGACAGACAGGGTTGAATTTAGCTTTTGCCTTGGACAGTCAAGGTGTACTTGAACGGCATCGTGTGCGTTTGCTTGGCACCCCGATTGAATCGATCAAACAAGGAGAAGATCGGGAAGCGTTTCGCGCATTAATGAATGAGCTTAACGAGCCTGTACCGCAAAGTATGATCGTAACGAATTTAGAAGAAGCATTGGCTTTTGCTGATGATGTAGGCTATCCAATTATTGTTCGACCAGCTTACACTCTTGGAGGATCGGGCGGTGGCATTGCTGAAAATAAAGCACAATATATAGACACCGTTTCGGGAGGTTTACACGCCAGTCCCATTACACAATGTCTCGTTGAAAAAAGCATTGCCGGCTTTAAAGAAGTTGAATATGAAGTGATGCGCGACCAATGTGGCACATGTATTACCATTTGTAATATGGAAAACATTGATCCGGTAGGTGTTCATACGGGGGACTCCATAGTTACAGCCCCTTCACAAACACTGACCGATCGTGAGTACCAAATGCTTCGGAAAGCAAGCATTAAAATTATCGATGCTCTCGGGATTATCGGCGGTTGTAATATTCAATTTGCCCTTGATCCAAACAGTAAGCAATATTACTTAATCGAAGTGAACCCGCGCGTCAGTCGCTCTTCTGCCCTCGCGTCAAAGGCAACAGGCTACCCAATCGCTCGCATCGCTGCGAAGCTCAGTCTTGGCTATGGGTTACATGAATTGAAAAATCCGGTCACAGGTCATACGTTTGCCAGCTTTGAGCCGTCGCTCGATTATGTCGTCATGAAATTTCCGTGCTGGCCATTTGATAAATTTCAAAAGGCGAATCGCTCACTTGGAACGCAAATGAAGGCAACGGGTGAGGTCATGGCAATTGACCGTAATATCGAAGCGGCGATTCATAAAGCAGTGCGTTCACTTGAGCTATCGACAAATGGTCTTCGCATGCAGTCATTGCAACATTGGCAGAATGATGACCTTTGGGTGATCGTTAAGAAAGCAGATGACCGTCGTTTCTTTGCGATCATTGAGCTCATCCATAGAGGGGTGCCGATCGACACCATTTATGAAGAAACAAAGATTGATCAATTTTTCCTTTCAGCGTTCGCTCGCATGGTAAAGCGCGAAAAACAAGCAGAGGCCAGCAGCTTAAATACCATTTCGCAAGAAGAGATGTACGAATTGAAAGCTTACGGTATATCGGACGAATGGTTGGCAAATGTATGGGGGGCTGGACTCGGAGAAGTAGCACAAAAACGGAAAGCATTTGGTATTCAGCCAGCTTATAAAATGGTGGATACGTGCGCTGCTGAATTTGAAGCAGCCACTCCGTATTTTTATTCAACCTGGCGCGGAACGACAGAAGTCAATGTCTCTCAAAAACCAAAAGTCATTATTTTAGGATCTGGTCCAATTCGGATTGGTCAAGGAATTGAGTTTGATTATAGCTCAGTACACGGTGTCCTTGCTTTGCAAAAAGCGGGCTTCGAGACCATTATGATAAATAACAATCCAGAAACGGTTAGTACCGATTACGAAATGGCGGATAAGCTCTATTTTGAACCTTTAACGGTTGAAGATGTACTCCATGTCGCTGAAGCTGAACAAGCAACCGATGTGATTGTCCAATTTGGCGGGCAAACTGCCATTGGTCTCGTTGCTGGATTAGAAGAGGCTGGTCTTCGTATTTTAGGTACGAGCCAAGACTGCATCGATATGTTTGAAGATCGCGATCGGTTTTATCAATATCTACAGTCCATTGATGTACCGCATATTCCTGGCGAAACGGTGTATACGAAAGAAGCTCTGCTGACGAAGGCGCAGGCGATCGGTTTCCCTGTTCTTATCCGTCCTTCATATGTGATCGGTGGAAAAGGAATGCACATATTTACCGACCTCGAATCACTGTCACTCTTTGCTGATGAGCACGAAGAGGCAGGTTATCCTCTCTTAATCGATGCTTACATGGCAGGAAAAGAAGCAGAGATCGATCTCGTTACAGATGGAAAGGATGTCGTCATCCCGGCGATTTTTGAGCATATTGAAAAAGCGGGTGTGCATTCTGGTGACAGTATGGCTGCCCTTCCGCCGTTAACACTTACAAATGCTGAGAAGGAAGAAATGGCAAGACAAGCAGCCCAAATTGCCACAAACACCAACTTTAAAGGTGTTATGAACATTCAGTTTGTCATTAACAATGGTCACGTTTATGTGCTTGAAGTAAACCCACGCGCTAGCCGAACGGTTCCTGTGATCAGTAAAGTTACTGGGGTTCACCTCATTCAAATTGCAACTGCTGTTCTAATCGGTAAGCCATTGCGAGAGCTTGTTTCCCAAACTGGACTACTGTCTGAAGCGCCATTCACAACGGTGAAATTCCCCGTATTTTCTACTGGGAAATTAGATGGATTAGATCCACTGGTAGGTCCTGAAATGCAATCGACTGGGGAAGGAATCGCGATCGCAAAAACGAAGGAAGAAGCCTTTTTTAAAGCCTTTCATTGGCAAGAAGATGCAAAGGCGAATGTTCGTTCTGAAGTATACGTTGGTGATTTGCCCGCAGACATTAGAGAACAATGGGTACACTCTATTGAAAAGGCCAATCTCAAAGCTATATATGGCGGCTTTGATGAATGGGTGACAAAAAAAGAGGCACTCGCTTACGTTGGGCTGAATCAATCATTAGCAGAGCAAAGAAAAAAGGCGTTAAAGCATCGACTTCACATCTTTAGTCAAGAAAGTACCTTATCTGCTTTTCTGACAGGCAGAACAAGTAAAGCGATGAACGTCAACAGCATTCAGGAATGGCTTCAACAAACACAACAGCCAACGGGGGTGGAAGGATGAATACGGCACAATCGTTAACGCCGGTAAAGCTTGATAAAAAAGATCTGCTCACATTAAAAGATCTCAAACCTACAGATATTCAAGCATTGCTTGACTTAGGCATCGCTCTAAAAGAAGCGCAACGTCAAGGAACGCCACATCGCCTGCTCGAAGGCAAGACCCTGGCAATGATTTTTGAAAAATCATCAACGCGAACGCGCATCTCTTTTGAAACAGGCATGGTGCACTTGGGCGGACACGCGCTGAACTTAACGAGTGATCAACTTCAGCTAGGTCGCGGAGAATCTATTTACGATACAGCGAAGGTCTTTAGTGAGTATGTCGATGGCGTCATGATTCGTACGTTTAGCCATGCGATGGTGGAGGAATTGGCTGAGCATGCAGCGATTCCCGTCATTAATGGCTTAACTGATGATTATCATCCATGTCAAGTACTGGCCGATTTAATGACGATCTACGAAGTGCACGGCGCTCTCGCAGGAAAACGTTTAGCCTATATCGGAGATGGAAACAATATGGCCCACTCCTTAATGATCGGTTGTGCAAAAATGGGAATGGAATGTGTCATTGCATCTCCAAAAGGATATCAGCCGAGTGTGGCAATTGTTCAAGAGGCGCAAGACATAGCGACCTCAACAGGAGGCTCCGTTTTAGTCACCGATTGTCCAGAACAGGCAGTAGCAGGAGCCGACGCTGTCTATACCGACGTTTGGGCGAGTATGGGTTGGGAAGAAGAGCAAAAGGAAAGGGAAAAAGCGTTTAAAGATTATCAAGTCAATGAAACGCTCGTTGCTGCGGCAAAAGACGATTTCCTATTTTTACACTGCTTACCTGCACACCGTGGTGAAGAAGTTACTGCTGGCGTAATCGACGGTCCAAACTCCGCTGTTTTCCAAGAGGCCGGAAACCGGCTGCACGTCCAAAAAGCATTGCTTGCGTCATTGCTGTCAAATTAAAAATGCGCGTTTTAGAGTGTATAAGGTTAACACTTTAAAACGCGTTTTTTATCGTGAATGATAAAATCGAACTGTATCATTAACCGTGGACAACTCACCATAGGGCATTCGCTGAATACGCTATAGGCAGGAGGGATGCTTTATGGACAATACACAGAAGATGTACCAAAAATGTCAAAAGCGCGTAAATCAAATGGTACAAGTGCAAACGAAGTGTGGGAAGACATTTGAAGGTGTCATTATGCAAGTGGATGAAATGAATGTGTATATGGATATGCCGTTGATGGAAAGGGAAGGTAGTGAATACGAAGAACATGACGAGCGGAGACCACCGTATGGCTATGGACCAGGATATGGTGGCTACGGCCCAGGTTACGGTTATGGTGGCTATGCCCCTTATGGTCCGCCATACGGCTACGGAGGGTATGGCATAGGGCGATTAATTTTGCCATTAGCAGCGCTTACGGCAGTTTCTACGCTTCCATACTTTTGGTGAATCCGTTTTCATGAGGGCGAGTCGTACGCTCCGAGCGCCTCATGAAAGCGGCGCTTGCGGTACATACTACTCCAAAGAAAGGAGGGGTATCGCATGGGCCAAAATCGTCAATTCACCGCCGGTCAGAAAGCGCCAAACAATGGCATGTACGTAGAAATTGGAGAAACGGGCAGTATGGTTAAAGACCCGAAAGCGGTTAAGCTAAAAGCAGGAGAGTCATTTCCTGAAAACACAAATCACAATCGAAAGTGGACGTATCAAAGAAAGCCGTAACATATAAAAAGCAGCCAACTTTACTGAGTTGGCTGCTCAATTATGTTTAGAGTAATACAAGTGTTAATAATACACCGCTTGCAATAAACATAAGAAACGGGATAATCATCGCTTTTTTCGCTGAGTGCGAAAAAGCAATCCAAACCGTCAATGTATAAAGAACGAAAACGCCAAGAAAAAATAGTGCCTGTGCTAAGAGGACACTGGAGCTTGCGCCCTTAGAAAATTCAACGGCGAGATATATAAGGCACCCAACAAAAAAAAGGAGGCCAATATTACGGAAAATACGACTTGTTGGAATGTCCTTAGCCATATTAGCTTCCTGCATGCTCTCTGTTTTCTGACAAAGGGATGAACGCTGTGATGATCAGGACAACAACAGCAAAGAAAATACCCGCAGTTATTCCGCGCTCTAAAGTATATGCATCTCCCTGCATACTACCCACAACAAACACCGTCATTTGAGCAAGCAAAAAGGACCAGACAATTGCCCAAAGATACGCCATATGTAAATCACCTCAACTAAAATAAGATTCAACTGCAACGAAAACGCATGTTACGAATAGTGTATCATACCCTGTTAAAAAAGGGAATGAGCCAATCGACTGAACGTGAAGCGAATAAAATGTAACGCAGGTGAAGAAGGATGTTGAAAAATCAGCCAATGCATATGGAACGTTATTTTATGCTTGATCAGCAGTGGAATGTTTTGCACATCCCTGAGCGTCCTAACGGATTTGCGATTTTAATCGTAGGAGATGTAAGCCATTATGTTGACGAAGATACGAGCTTTTGGCGCAACCACCCTGGACGCAACCGTTTATTAAGCGATTTATTGGAAAAGGGCTATACCGTTGTAAACACCCATTGCTTTGGCAGACATTGGGGAAGCCCTGAGGCAGTCCGGTTTCTACAAAGGCTTGTCTACGTATTTCTAAAGCAGGAAATCTTAAACCCATACATCCACTTGCTTGGAGAAGGGATGGGGAGCTTGGCCTTATTGAAGCTGGCAAATTTAATGCCTTCTCGGATTCGTTCTGTTGCTTTAATTACCCCGTGTGTTTCATTACAAGCTTATGCAAAAACCGAAAAAGAAAACCGGCTCTTTTATAAACGGTTGTTAAAAGAGGTCTCTGACGCCTATGATATTCCCAAAGATGATGTCGAAGAGACCGTTCTTCAAAAAAGTCCAATGAATCAGTTTGTCATGAGCCGTCCATGCCACATTTTTCAAGACATCACGAGTCATACGTATCCAGTAGACATACACGCCCGTCCTTTTTATGAATATTTAAAGCAAACAGGAGAGAATGCCGGATTAACATTATATTCAACGCAATTAAGTGGAGGGCATTATGAGACGATGGTGAATTTCTTTCAGTCCAATGAACAATATTTGGATAAAGGAGAATAACAATGGCGAATGTTTTTGTGAAGCACGGGGGGAGCTGGCTCGGTTTTCATATGATCGAAGCTTTAAGTGATCGAGGTCATGATGTGTATATTGATTTATTAGAATGCACAGATACCTTTTGTGACTGGTTTGGCAGGAATGCGCTCATTCACTTTTCTAACATTGACAATCGTGTTGACAAGTTAAAGGAACTTCCGGTGGATCGCATCGTTTATTGTGTCGACGTGTGGAAGGAAAGGATGCGTGCTGATATTCAAGCACTCGCTGCGCAATGGCCAGTGCAAGTGCTCCTACATGAGTCTTATGCGAGCTTAGATTTTAACATTTCCAACGTGCTTTGGTGTTATCATCCCGATTTGTTTGGTCCAGGGCAGTCAAATCAGCATTTGTTAACGGCTCTATGGAACGGCTCGCCTTTATATGACTCAACGCCAAAACATCCTCATGTGATGTTTGTTAAAGATTATACGCGCTGTGTTGCGGAAATGCCTTTTCGAGAAGGGCAGGTGTCGATTGAATATGATGATGACGTGCACTGGTCAGATATTCTGACGAACTCTGAACGAGAACGACTTGAGCAGCAGCCTGCTCTTAAGCTGTCCGCTCATGACGACACTTCTACAGTCACAGTGCAAAAGCCAACCCCACTCCAAGACGCCTTATCTAGGACAAAAAAAGCGCTCAACCATGCATGGCCGCGCTTTGAATAAGTTGGGCGTTATACTTTTACATTTACTAAAGAGCCAAGTACAATAGACATAAGGACATAGTGAACGGGGAGTGAAAAGCATGCGGTCTGCTTTGGCAGCAGCAGCCTGCTTTATTTTATTGGTCATCATCGGGTGTCAACCCTCTACAGATACTGGCTTGCGTGTTGGTATGCTCGTGCCAGGCACGATTGGCGATCAGTCATGGGGAAATGAAGGCTATGAAGCGCTTATGCATTTGCAAACCAATATGGACGCTGAGGTTTTTTATAAAGAAGGCATGACTGAAAAAGCAGACGTGAAAACAGCGCTTCAAGAATTTGAGCATGCGGGAGTGGAGCTTGTATTTGCTCATGGTCAGGAATACAGCGCTCTGCTCCGGGAAATGTACAGCCAGTTCCCATCAATTCACTTCGTTATATTTAATGGATTATCCAATGCAAACAATTCGACCAATATTCAATTTCAATCACATGCGATGGGTTTTTTCGCAGGAATGACCGCCGCTGGTGTATCAGAATCAAAGAAGGTCGGTGTCATTGCGGCGTTCGAATGGCAGCCTGAGATCAATGGCTTTTTTGAAGGGGCAAATTTTTCCGACAATGCAGTCGAGGTATTTGTTCGTTATACGAATCATTGGGATGATTCTGCTCAAGCCTTGAACATTTTAGACAGAATGATTGCTGAGGACGTTGATGTCGTTTATCCTGCCGGAGATGCATTTAGCGTTCCAATCATTCAGGCAATGAAAGAGAAAAACCTGTACGCCATTGGTTACGTCTCTGATCAAAGTGATCTCGGTGAACGGACTGTACTTACGAGCACGATCCAGGACATTGAGCATGTGTACGAAATGGCAGTACAGTTATATACAGAGGATAAGTTAATTTCCGGAACAATCGGCGTCGATTTTCAAGAAGGCGCCATTCGCCTAGGCTCTTTTAGTCCGGTTGTTCCCGGTAGACTACAAGAAGAAGTGAACGATGCTGTGGAGCGCTATAAAGAGACAGGGCTGATGCCAAACCAATAAAATATTGAATGAGATTTTTAAATCAAGCTGCAACTATTGGTGAGGTGTACAAATAAAAAAGAGTGTAAACAACGCCTGGAAAGACGTGACTACACTCTGTCGGGAGGGTCTGCCTCCCTTTTATTTTTTAAACAAAGAAATGATGGGGGAAATTTGTTTAACGACGGGGCCAATTTGGTTTACTGTTTTCATGACCTGGTCCATTTGGTTAATATAGTCTTCCATATTTTTTTAGGGGCACTTTGCTGCGGATATTGATTAGATTGAGGCTGAAAAAAGCTGAGTGAGATGGCTGATTTGGATAGCCCCACCCCCATGGCGACTGCGGTCGAGGTCCTTGAGGATTCCCAGGCCCGCCGTTTGAAAATGGAGGTCTTTGTCTACGCATATCAATCCTTCCTTTCTTAGAGTCGCTTTTGCAGTAATGTATGTACTAAACGAATAAAGGAGACGGCGTGTATCATGTATTTATAAAGAAAGGGTAACGATGGGCGACTAGACAAAATATTAAATTTAGACTAAAATTAGTACCTGATACTAACATGTGATAGAGAAACGTTAGGTTGCCTGACTACCGATAAAGAGGAGATACGAGGAGGACGAACATGAATACAGGAATTTTGGGGGTCGGGCGTTATTTGCCTGAGAAAGTGCTGACGAATGCAGATCTTGAAAAAATGGTCGATACGAGTGATGAATGGATTTCTACTCGAACGGGTATTAAAGAGCGACGGATCGCTTCTGACGAAGAAACGACAGCACATATGGGAGCAAAGGCAGCGCTCAACGCAATTGAAGAGGCTGGATTGACGCCAGAAGAAATCGATATGATCCTAGTCGCAACTGTGACCCCAGATCGTTCCTTTCCGTCTTGTGCTTGTGATATTCAGGAAATAATAGGTGCGAAGAAAGCGGTCTGTATGGATATTAGTGCGGCATGCTCCGGCTTTATGTATGGAATGGTGACTGCACAGCAGTTTATTACAAACGGCATTTACAAGCATGTGCTATTGGTAGGTACTGAAAAGCTGTCAAGCATTACCGATTGGACAGACCGTAATACGTGTGTACTGTTTGGCGATGGTGCTGGAGCAGCTGTGCTTGGTGAAGTTTCTGATGAATTTGGCATTTTATCATTTGAGCTAGGGTCGGACGGAAGTGGAGGCAAGCATCTTTATGCAGAACGTGATAAAATCTTCATGAATGGTCGCGAAGTTTTTAAATTCGCTGTTCGGCAAATGGGTGACTCGGCTTTGTCGGTGATTGAAAAAGCGGGGCTTACGAAAGAAGACGTCAATTTTCTAGTTCCACATCAGGCGAACATCCGTATTATGGAAGCTGCCCGCATAAAGCTAGACTTGCCGGTAGAAAAAATGGCAACGACGGTAGCGAAATATGGAAATACTTCTGCGTCTTCCATTCCGCTCGCACTTGCAGAAGAATGGGAGAACGGCAATATTAAAGATGGAGATGTATTGGTACTCGTCGGTTTCGGGGGCGGTCTTACTTGGGGCGCTGTCGCGTTAAAGTGGGGCAAGGGCCGTTAAGATCAACCTTAATATTGCAAAGGGGAAGGACATTATGGAAAAACGTAGAGTTGTAGTAACAGGAATGGGCGCGTTAACGCCGTTAGGTAACTCAGTAGAAGAAACATGGCAGCGTGTCATTAACGGAGAATCAGGAATTGATGTGTCTACGCGTGTCAATCCCGATGATTTTCCAGCACGTGTTGCCGGTGAATTAAAGAATTATGATGAGTCAGTATTTTTAAATCCGAAAGATGCTAGAAAAATGGATCGCTTTACGCGCTATGCAGTGGCAGCTTCCAAGATGGCAGTCGAAGATGCTGATTTAGCCATTACGGAAGACAATGCAGAACGCGTTGGTGTATGGATCGGTTCAGGGATCGGTGGCATCGAAACGTTTGAACAGCAGCATAACATCTATAATGATCGCGGAGCTAAACGGGTCAGTCCGTTTTTTATTCCAATGCTTATTCCCGATATGGCTGCTGGACAAGTCTCGATTACGCTCGGCGCCAAAGGGATCAATTCTTGTAGTGTGACCGCTTGTGCCACAGGCGCCAACTCGATCGGCGACGCTATGAAAGTCATTGAACGTGGCGATGCGGATATAATGATTGCTGGCGGAACAGAAGCGCCGCTCACGAACATGGCGTTTGCAGGCTTTTCTGCCAGTAAAGCGTTGTCAACAAATCCAGACCCACAAACGGCCAGCCGTCCATTTGACAAAGACCGTGATGGCTTTGTGATGGGTGAGGGTGCTGGGGTACTCGTGCTCGAATCACTCGAGTCTGCCCAAAAAAGGAATGCACGCATTTATGCCGAGCTGAGTGGTTATGGAGCTACGAGCGATGCATATCATATTACAGCACCTGCACCAAATGGAGATGGGGCAGCGCGAGCAATGCTCATGGCGTTGGAAGATGCTCGGGTGTCAACCGAAGACATCGATTACATTAATGCCCACGGTACAAGCACAGCGTATAATGATAAATTTGAAACGATAGCGATCAAGTCCGCGTTTAAAGATCATGCATACAAACTGGCTGTATCTTCAACAAAATCAATGACAGGTCATATGCTTGGTGCTGCAGGGGGCGTTGAATCGATTTTTGCTATTAAAGCAATTACAGACAACATTTTGCCGCCAACAATTCATTTACAAACACCAGATCCAGATTGTGATCTTGACTACGTGCCAAATACAGCACGTGAAACAGCAGTCAAAACGGTTCTAAGCAATTCAGCTGGCTTTGGCGGACATAATGTCGCCCTTGTCTTTAAAAGTTTTGAAGGATAAATGAGGAAGGCGTTCTCCTTTCAACACGGAAGGAGTTAGAGTGTAGAGAAAGTCATCAAAGGCTTTGCTACACTCTTTTTTTGTGTTCCTTTTAATTTGAAAGCAGGAGCATGACGATCCATGCAAATGTTTGTCAACAGGCGCAGCCTGTCCTATTTTGAAATGAAAAAACACTCTTGCGTTGTCGGAAGTAACGCTGAACTACCCATTTACTTTAGGTGCAGCTCAGCGTTCACGCCGGTACAAGTAGTGTTTTTTCTTTCTACTCTTTAATATGAGGTTGCATTTTGTTAGTGAGCAGGCTGTTCCTCAAACGATGGTGCACCGCCAGCCTCTTCACCCGAATTTTGTGCAACATTGTTTTGCTTAAAAAAGTCAGTGACAGCATCATAGTTCATCTGTTCATCCATTTCAATGACGTCCCCGATTCCTGGATGGCGTGCTGGCCAGTGGGAGTTTTCAACAGGGACTTGCAATGTTTCAATGTCCTGGACAGGGTTTGCCAACACGTTGGTTGCGTACTTCGTGATCGTTCCTGAAGACATGTTCGTTTTCGTATACGCTTCAATGGTCCCGAGCAGCTCAGGGGCTTTTAAAATGCCATTGACGCTAAATAGCTGATCTTTGACAGCACGAATGACCTGCTGCTGGCGACGCACGCGGCCAAAATCGCCTTCCTGATCGTGGCGGAAGCGAGCATAATGGAGAAGCTGTTCCCCGTTCAGCTTTTGCATCCCAGGCTGAAGGTCGATCATCAGTCCACCTGCGTTGTCGATATAATACATCCGCTTTTCAACATCGATTTCGACACCGTCTGTGGCTAAACGGTCAACCACTTCCGTAAAGCCGTTAAAGTTAACGAGACTGTAATACTGCACGTCAATGCCGAAATTCTCTTTAATCGTTTGCCTTAAAAGCTCAGCGCCACCAAAAACGAAAGCCGCGTTAATCTTATTGTAGCCGTGTCCTGGAATATTGACATATGTATCCCTCATGATCGATGCCAATTTAGCTTCTGACGTTTCAGGGTTATACTGTGCAATCATAATGGTGTCCGTTCTTGAAGATTGCGCTTCCTCTGTATCTATACCTAATAACAGCATATTGATTGTATCGTCAGGTGATGAATCGACACCTTTAAATTCATCTTCTTTTTCAGACAAATTGTCTGCCCAATCGCCAGCAGCTTCTTCTCCGCTTTTTTTCGCTTGAATGTATTGATTGGTTACATATGCAATACAGATAGATAAGACGGATAAAAAGATCAATGCACTTAAATAAAACTTTTTACGTTTTTTTCGTTTTTTACGAGTGATACGTGTGTCCGCCATGACATCTCACCTTTTCATGAAGTACCAATAAAAATAAGTCTTTTGTCCTTTACAGCATGCATACAAAAATCAGCGTAACAGTCCTAGTGTATAATGTACCAAAAATCTCTGCAACCATAAAATTCGTACGAAACGAAAGAAAGGAGTCTGTCTATGGCAATCTTATCGATGAGAGAGATACTCGAGAAGTCTATCACAGCCCGTTCATTTTCAGATTTTAAAGCGCTTCTTGATGTGAATGACAATACGCTTATGGAGCTCTATGCTGCAGGGCTCTTGCCATTAAACGAATTAACAGAAGGTCATCTGCAGACGTGGATTGCAAATCAGTATGAAAAAAGAGCGCACACAGAATGGATGGCATTGCATAAGGAATGGAAGGGGTCTGATGCATCGGTTATCGTCTTGCCAGCGCACCATGCTTTGAAACGATGGGCGAAACATACGGATGGTGCAACGGCCTATTGCCTTCCTGCGGATGCAAAAGTATTTCTTTTTCTCCCGATCAAAAATTCAGAGAAGGTGCCGATCAGGACTTTGCTCACTCATGAATATCATCACGTGTGTCGCTGGGAGCAATTACAACGAAAGGGAGCTTTATTTTCTCTATTGGAGCGGATGGTGCAAGAAGGGTTAGCGACGAAAGCTTCTGAAGAACGTGGGGAAGCGCGTTGGCGTGTTGATGAAATGTACCCTCCATTGTCAAAACGAGAAAAAAGTTTAGTTCAAAAGCAGATCGATTTAAAAATGGATGGGTTTTCCGAAAAGAGTACTGTCGTTATGTATGGAAATGGACGAAAGTGGCCTCGACTGCTCGGCTATCGTGCAGGCATTCAGATGGTCAGAGAGTATTACATTGACCATTCATGGAACATACGGAAAAGCTTCTCTATTTCAGCAGGGGATATTTTATCCCATTCATCCTTTAATGCACAAATGTAGTATAGTGAAATAATGAATGTCGCTTGCGGTTTTCGTCTTTTTAAAAAGGAGACTGGACGAATCATAAGAAATATAAAGTTGAATAAATTTTTATATCCTGTTTTTTCAAAATAATTCTTTTATTTTTAAGGGGAAATATGCTATGATGATATAGAATTTTTTAGAATATTTGGTGTGTTATTCAATTAGTGACTGATCATCTGTTAATCGTTTGATAAAGTGAGGTGCTACATATGGGGAAAAATAAGAAATCTACAGATGTTTTATTAGACGTCGAGCAGCTGCATACTGGGTTTTCTATTCGTGGAAAACACTATGATGCAGTTGCCGGCGTTTCTTTTCAAGTTGAGCCAAAGCAAGTCATCGGTGTCGTTGGTGAGTCGGGCTGCGGGAAGAGTGTCATGGCGTTGTCAATCATGAATCTTCTGCCAAAGGAAAATGGACGTATTCAACATGGAGATATCCGCTTTAATGGTGAATCCATCGTTTCGCTGTCAGAGTCACAAATGAACAAACTGCGTGGAAAAGACATTTCAATGATTTTTCAAGAACCAATGACATCGCTCAATCCTGTTTTTACGATCGGCTCTCAGCTCCAAGAAGTCATCTTAAATCATGAAAGCGCATCCAAAGAGGAGGCGAAAGAAAAAAGTATCGCGTTGTTGAAGGATGTCGGTATTCCACGACCAGAACAAATTGTTAACAGTTATCCTCATCAGCTATCAGGGGGGATGCGCCAGCGGGTAATGATTGCCATCGCGGTTGCATGTAACCCGAAGCTGCTCATTGCGGATGAACCGACGACCGCCTTAGATGTAACGGTTCAGGCACAAATTCTGGAATTGATGAAGAACATCCAAGAGGAAAATGAGATGGCTGTACTCATGATCACCCATGATCTCGGTGTCGTTGCTGAGATGTGTGACGAATGTATTGTCATGTATGCAGGGCAAATTGTTGAGTATACGAATGTGATCGAGCTATTTAGAAATCCAAAGCATCCTTACACTGAGCTATTAATGAAATCAATTCCGCGAATGGATGTTGAACAAGAGGAGCTGGCGACGATTAAAGGCGTCGTTCCTCCTATTGATCAAATGCCCGAAGTCGGATGCCGCTTTGCGAATCGTTGTCCAAAAGTCATGGAAGATTGCTTGACCGTAAATCCGCAGCTTGCTGAGAGTGATCCAGGCCACGATGTCCGTTGTCTGTTGTATGAGCAAAGCTGGCCAGTAAAGGAGAGGGTTGAAAGGTGAATGAGACGACAAAACAAAAGCCCTTGCTGGACGTTAGGCAGCTAAAAACATATTACCCAATTACTGGGGGGTTCTTCAGGCGTTCAATTGGTCATGTAAAAGCTGTCGATGGGATATCATTTACGATTCAACAAGGAGAAACGTTAGGCTTGGTCGGAGAATCAGGGTGTGGGAAGTCGACAGCAGGCCGAACGATATTACGCCTCCTCGACCCGACTGATGGAACAATTCTATTTAATGGAGAAGACATCACATCGATTCGTGGACAACAGCTTCGTAAGCAGCGTCAGCATTTTCAGATGGTTTTTCAAGACCCTTATGCGTCGTTGAATCCGATGATGAATGTAGGAGCGATTGTGTCTGAGCCATTGCATAATTACCCAAGGAACAACGAGAAAAACCGTAAAGAAGAAGTGATGGATTTATTAGAGAAGGTCGGTTTACCTAGAGAAGCTTATTATAAATATCCCCATGAGTTTTCAGGAGGACAGCGGCAACGGATTGGCATTGCCCGCGCGCTCATATTACGTCCAAAATTAATTATCGCAGATGAGCCTGTCTCTGCTTTGGATGTATCCGTGCAATCGCAAGTGTTGAATCTTTTGAAGAGTTTGCAAAAGGAGTTTGACCTCACTTTTTTATTTATTGCTCACGACTTAAGTGTCGTGAAGCATATGAGTGATTCCATCGGAGTGATGTATTTAGGAAAGCTTGTCGAGCACGCAAATAAGCATAGTTTGTACAGCGAACCGCTTCATCCGTATACGAAAGCGCTTGTTTCGGCGATCCCTGAGCCTGATCCAGAGCGGAAAAAAGAACGTATCATCTTGACAGGAGATGTCCCAAGCCCTGTTGATCCGCCAACTGGCTGCTCCTTTCATCCACGCTGCCCGTTTGCGATGGACAAATGCAGGGTAACAGAGCCTGCTTTAAAGGAGGTGAAGCCGGGGCATCGTGTCGCTTGTTATTTGTATTGATCAGTATTGTTGAATGAGGAAAATAAGTTTAAACAAGGGGAGTGATTCAATTGAAAAAAAGAGTTTTGTGGATTGCGATGCTGTTGGTACTGTCTCTCGTCGTTGTAGGGTGTAGTGGGGGTGAGCCGGCAAATGAGGAGCCGACGACTGAAGAAGAAGGCACTGAGACAGAAACGACCGAAGGAACAGATGATAAGGAGGCAACGACAAGCAGCGGTGAAAATGTTGTCAACTATGCGATTGATGCAAATTTCGCAGGAATTTTTGAGCCTGCATGGCAGTCCTCAACGATTGATTCAGATGCAACAGTTTTTTTCCAAGATTCGATGTTTACGTTTGACGAAAACATCCAGCTTCAGCCTAATTTAGCTTCTTGGACAACGGAGGATGAGCTGACGTATACGTTTACGATTAACGAAGGCGTTACGTGGCACAATGGCGATCCGTTAATCGCGGAAGATTGGGCTTATGCATTAGAAACGATTGCGCATCCAGATTATGACGGGGCACGTTACAGCATGGTCAGTCACGTGGTTGGTGCTGAAGAAAAACGAAGCGGAGAAGCAGATTCTATTTCAGGAATTGAAGTTGTTGATGAACGAACAATCAACATTACGTTTAAGGAAAAGCTCGTGAATAACCTCGTCAACCTGTGGGATACACCAATGCCTAGTCAATATTATGAAGGGATTGCGGTCGCCGATTTATCAAGTGACCCAAAGGTTCGTCAAGAGCCAGTTGGACTCGGACCTTTTAAAGTGACAGAAGTCCGGGAAGGAGAGTATATCCGTTACGAAAAATTTGATGATTATTGGCAAGGTACACCAAAGTGGATGGTGTAATTGTGCGTATCATTGACCCGTCACTGACACAAGGTTCTTTTGAAAGCGGAGAGCTTGACATTATGGGCATTCGTGCCACGGATCGCGAAGCGTTGTCTGAGCTCGACAATGTGACAACGACAGAAGTACAAGGCTTGAGCTATTCATATGTTGGTTTTAAGTTTGGGCAATTGGATGATGAATTAGGAAGAGCAGTCATGGACCGTCCTAAATTCCAAGATTTATCTTTACGACAAGCGATGTACCACGCGATTGACCGTGAAGGAATCTTACAAGCCTTCTTAGATAATGGCGGAAGTGTCTTAAATACTGTTATTCCTCCTACACATTGGATTGCTGCTGATCCATCTGAATTGACAGATTATGAATTTGATCCAGAAAAAGCGAAACAAATTTTAGATGATGCAGGCTATGTTGACGCGAATGGGGACGGCTTTAGAGAAACGCCTGAAGGTGAAGAGCTGCACATTAATTTCGACCATTACGACGGACCGGAAAATTTTGAAGGTCGTGCAATGTCGCTCATCCAATCGTGGCAAGATATCGGCTTAAACGTTGAGTTAAACGGCAGTCTAAAAGAAGTCAATTTATATTATGACCTTGTCAAAAATGACGACGAGCAAATCGAAGTATTCTTTGGCGGCTGGCAGGTAGGAGCAGACCCTGATCCATCAGGCATTTGGGGCTCAAGTGTCGAGTTTAACTATCCGCGTTGGTATAGTGAGCGCTCCGATGAGCTTTTAGCAGAAGCATTGGTCACGTTTGATGAAGAGGAGCGTAAAGCAGTGTATGTGGAGTGGCAAAAGTTGATCAACGAAGAGCTTCCAGTCCTTCCTCTCTGGACAAATAATGATTACTTTGCTCAAAGTGACCGCTTGAAAAATGTGACGTATGACTGGCGCGGCATGAGTAAAGATATGCATCTTTGGACGATTGAGTAAGATGAGGAAAGGAAGGGGCGACAAAACGTGATTATTTACATTTTACGACGGATTGCCATCATTGTCCCAATGCTCTTCCTTTTATCTGTAGTGGTATTCAGCCTGGCAAAAATGATGCCAGGCGATGCCTTTGCAGGTGAAATTGATCCGACAATGACCGATGCTGCTTATATTGAAGAAATGCGTGAAAAGCTAGGGTATAATGATCCAATATATATACAATATGGACGCTGGCTCGGTGACATCCTTCAAGGTGACTTCGGACAATCGTTTGTTCATAAACGACCGGTGTTGGAGCTCATCATGTCACGGATTCCAAATACGATATTTTTGGCTGTGAGTGCGTTGCTCATTACATGGACGTTTGCGCTTGTTATGGGTATGGTGTCAGGGAGAAGTCCCTATACACTTTCAGATAAGGCGATTAGTGTGTTTAATTATTTTGGGCTGGCCATTCCTTCATATATTCTAGCCCTATTCGCGATCTATTTTTTATCATTTAACCTTGGTTGGTTCCCTTCAACTGGTTCTGTTGATGTCAATGCCGAGCCTGGAACGTGGGCATTTTTTCAAAGTCGTGTCTATCACGTCATTTTGCCGGCCCTTTGCTTAGGCGCTTTTTCAACCGCAAATTATACACAATTTTTACGTAATGACATTATCGAAAACAGTCGTAAAGATTATGTGCGCACGGCACGGGCGAAAGGGACGAGAGAATCACGTATTTACAATAAGCATATTTTTCGCAACTCATTGATCCCGCTCGTCACACTCTTTGGTTTCGAAATCGGTGGATTAATTGGTGGCGCGATTATTACCGAGTCGATTTTTACTTACCCAGGTATTGGGCAGCTTTTTCTTGAGTCGATCAACCGTAGAGATTACACCGTCGTCATGGCATTAACGATGATTTTATCGCTATTTACGCTTATTGGCAGCTTAGTCGCTGATCTGTTATACGGTGCGATTGATCCGCGCATCCGTTTAGAATAGGGAGGGTAAAGGCTTGAATCAGCAAACGACAATCGTCAACCCAAATCCTAAGAAGTACGATATAGACCAAAAAGGGCTATCTCCTTGGGCAGTTGCGCGAGGAAAGTTTATTCGGAATATTCCAGCGATGACTGGACTTATATTTTTAATTGTACTCACGCTTCTTTGTGTGATTTGGCCGATGTTTTCCGCACAGGATTTAGAACGAATTAACTATACGCAAATGGACCAGCCTCCTTCATTAGCGCATTGGCTCGGAACAGATGCGAATGGACGTGACGTCTTTGCCAGTACGCTTAAAGCAGGGCAAACGTCGCTGTTGATCGGGTACATGTGTATGTTTTTTATCGTGCTTATTGGGACATGTATCGGCTCAATCTCTGGATTTTTCGGCGGGAGAGTGGATGCTATTCTCATGCGTTTTACCGATTTCGTAATGATTTTTCCCTTTCTCGTCTTTGTCATAGTTTTAAACTCGATATTAGTCGGAATGGGTTTTAATTCGGGACCGTGGGTATTGATCATCGTATTATCTGTCCTCTCTTGGGGAGGCGTTGCCAGGCTCGTGCGGGGGAAGGTGCTGGCTGAGAAGGAAAATGAATATGTCGCTTCGGCTGTCTCTATTGGGTCTCGCCCTGCGACCATTATTCGCAAGCACCTGCTGCCAAACGTTGCTTCAGTCATTATCGTCCAAGCGACACTGCTGCTAGCGACAACAATCGTTGCCGAATCAGGCTTAAGCTTTATCGGCTTCGGTGTGCCGTCTGATGTACCGACATGGGGCAATATGATGTCTGCAGCCAGAGAATCAGAAGTGCTTCGGGAAAAGTGGTGGGTTTGGGTGCCGCCAGCGTTTTGTGTCGTAGCGACGCTCATTTCGATTAATTTTGTCGGTGAAGGTCTAAAGGATGCGCTAAATCCAAAATCAACAAGGTAAACATTGTGGAGGGTGTAGACATGGATTAGAAGATTTCAACATCCATTTAAGAATAAATCGTCCAAAATCTGCCTATACTGTTGGCTACAAAGTTAACGTAAAGGTGGGGACGAACATGTTATATTTACACGATGTATGGGTCAATTGGTTTGAGGGAGAAGAAAATGGCTACAATGTGTGTGCGTTCCATGAGTGGAGAAAGGACGATACGATTGAGGTGCTTGATCAAATTCCCGTTTTAAAGGTTTCACCAGCCCTGTATCAAAGAATTGAAAACGACCTGCTCCCTTTGCCAAAGCAATTGCTCTCAAAAGTATATAATAAAAGCTATATGCGTAAAAATCACGAAAGAATCTCGTTAGAATATTGCTTTATCGTAACTGATGGCGATGGAATTTTGGCTGTCAACACCATTGGATACGACATTCCTGTTCGTAAAAGTCGCATTATTCCGCGCCAGGAGCAGCTCGTCTATGATATGGTCGCTCAGAAAGATCCGACTTTTCATGAGCTTCCAGATCAAGAACATCAGAACAAAGACTATCATCTTTATTCTCCATCACCAGAGGATATGTCTGGGTTAACACGGAAGGAAAGACAGTTGAAAAAAGTGTTGTATATGGCGATGGATCATTTAAAGCAAAATGCCAATGAAGCTGAAATGCGTTATTGGTGTACAGAATGGGACCCGACAGCCTATGAAATTATTCAAACCCTTTCGTTCCATCAAGCTTGGAATTGGATGTATGAAGGGGTTCGTAAAGGCTGGAGTCATCAACACGCTCAAGTCACAGCGTCTTTAATCCGGGGACAGACGTATTTAGAAAAACTGTGGGATTTAGAAGAGACGAGTAAAGTGAGATAACAGTCTACATAGGACTATAAAAACACCGCTCTTTCATGTCATGTGAAGAGCGGTTTTCAATTCTGTTGACAAACGCTTTTATCCGTTCCGTTGTTGCTTGACTCACTCGTCCTTGCTCGAACTAAAAGTTTTAATCGCGTCTCCGTTCGCCTTCTCGTCCAAGCTGACAAATATTTTAAAGACAGGGTCAACCATGGGAGGGAGGACTGCTAAATAAACTTTAACAAAAAAGTGTAGACAACATCATTTTTGCTTTTGTCTACACTTCGTGGGCTTTCATCTATGAACGAAGCAATCCAAACGCTCTTTCCGCTTTTTTGAGCATTTTGTTTGCGCGTGCATTCGCTTTTTCCGCACCTCGGTCAAGAACAACGTCTAATTCATTGCTTTCAACAAGTTCGTTATGTTTGTCGCGAATTGGACCGAATTTTGCAACGACGGCTTCTGCGACGTCTTTTTTAAACTCCCCGTACCCTTTACCGCGATACTTTTCCTCAATATCTGTATAAGACTCCTTCGTGCAAGAGCTTAAAATTGTCATAAGGTTTGCAACCCCTGGTTTTTCCTCTTTGTTGTACACGACAGAGCCTTCGGAATCTGTGACGGCACTCATAATTTTTTTGCGCATTTGTGCATCAGAGTCAAGCATTGAGATGTAAGCTTTAGGGTTGCTATCTGACTTACTCATTTTTTTCAATGGGTCTTGTAAGCTCATAATTCGAGCGCCTTCTTTAGCAATTTGCACTTCTGGGATGGTGAAAATGTCGTTATAACGACGATTAAAGCGCTCAGCTAACGTTTTCGTAATTTCAAGATGCTGTTTTTGGTCCTCTCCGACAGGGACGATGTCTGTATCATATAATAAAATATCTGCCGCCATTAAAGGGGGATAGGTTAGTAAACCAGCTGAGACTGATGTTGCGGTGGCTGATTTATCTTTAAATTGCGTCATACGCTCCAATTCACCGATGGTACTTAAACATTGGAGAATCCACCCTAATTGAGCATGGGCAGGGACCTCCGATTGAATAAATACCGTGGACTGCTCGGGGTCAATGCCTACGGCGAGGTACAGTGCTGCCATAGAACGCGTTTGTTTTTTTAACTCTTCTTTTTTTTGGGGTACAGTAATGGCATGCTGGTTTACAACGCAGTAAAAGCATTCTTGATCATCTGTTTGTAAATCAGCAAAATACTGAAGCGCTCCAATATAGTTTCCAATCGTAGGAATACCACTTGGTTGGACACCTGAAAAGACGGTTTTCATTAAAATCCCTCCATGCTAATATCATTTTTTACATAAAAAAAAGCCCTCGTATCCCTGTTTGCAGGGACGATTGGACCGTGGTGCCACCCTTATTTTAGCTCGCTAAAAAAGCTATTCTCTATCAGTGTCGTAAAAACACCTGCTGGGATAACGGTCAGCTGCCGTTAGAGCCTACTAATTCCTAAAAATGTTCGGTCTAAATGCTCGGAAGGCCATTCCGCTCTTTCGTGTCACCTGTTTGCAGCAACCACAGGCTCTCTAAAGACACCGAACAGAGCGTACTCTTCTTCGTCCACGCAATGAGTTTTACAAGACATCTTGTTGAGAAAGTATATAATATTCATCGAAAAAAAGCAATGTGTACGATATAATAGATTTGTGCTGAAAAAAGGAGAATTGTGTCGCTTCATTTTGTAAGTATGAATAAGTTATGAAGCATAAGCAGGATTTGAAAAAGGGAGTTTTATTATGAAAAAATGGTTTATCACTTGCCTAATGGTATTATTTTGCGTTTTTCCGAACGGCATTCAGGCTCAGTCTGAGTCAGAAGCGCACCAAATGCGTGAATTGGCAATGGCGCCATTGACAATTCCCGAACGCATGGCTCGTTTTACATACGATTCCGGCTATCATTTTACTTATCCAGACGCTGTACGAGGGGTTTACGTTACGGGGTACTCAGCGGGTGGCGCAAAGTTCGATTCATTAACGAAACTGCTTGATGACACGGACTTAAACTCGATGGTGATCGATATAAAAGACGACAGTGGTTATATTACATTTGAGCTTCCTGAAGATCATCCTGATGCGAAATACAGCCGCAACTTTATTAGTGACCCTGAAGCAATGATGAAAACACTTGAAGAAAAGGAGATTTATCCGATCGCCCGGATTGTTGTGTTTAAAGACACCGTTTGGGCAGAAGATAAGCCCGAAGTGAGCTTTACCCAAAACGGACAAGTGTGGACGAATGGCTCCGGTGATGCTTTCGTGAATCCGTTTATGAAGGAAGTATGGGAACGAAATGTAGCCATTGCTGAAGAAGCAGCAAAAATGGGCTTCCAAGAAATTCAATTTGATTACGTTCGCTTCCCAGAAGGTTTTGAAACACGTGATGAGGAATTGACGTATTCCTTAGGAGATTATCAAGATGGCGATGCTGACAATGTCCAAAAGCGCGTCAATGCAGTGACAGATTTTGTCGCGTATGCAAGAGAAGAACTTTCTTATTATGATGTTGACGTTTCTGTAGATATTTTTGGCTATGCCGCGACACTGCCAGAAGCTCCTGGCATTGGGCAAAACTTCAGTAAGATCTCTGAGAATGTCGATGTCATTTCATCAATGATTTATCCTAGCCATTGGACGAGTTATTTCGGGATCGCTAAACCAGACTTAGAGCCATATAACCTTGTCGATGCTTACGCCAAGGTAGAGAATAAGAAACTTGCTGAATTGAATGATCCACCGGTCTCACGCCCATGGATACAAGACTTTACCGCGAGCTGGCTTGGAAGTGGTAACTACTTGCAATACGGCAAACAAGAAGTGGAAGCGCAGATTAAAGCGTTGCAAGACAATGGGATTAACGAATATTTACTTTGGAATGCATCCAATAGGTACACAGAAAATGTAGACTTCACACCTTAAATCTCACTGAATTTGTATAATCAGAGTGAAGGCAAAGTATAGCTGACTTTGTCTTCATTCTTTTTTGAATTGAATTCTCAAGCTCATAAATGGTTGGGGAGACAAAGAGGGATGAAATCAAACCTTAGGCTCCGTACTAAGCTTTAAAAAATCATCAGGTCGAATTCGTTCAAATGATTTCCTGGCAGGGAAAAGGACATAAAGGGAATAAGGTGGACGTATATCGCGTAATTGCCCGGGAAATAGGTCTAATTTTAATGATCATTAGATAAGGCAATTATCGCAAATAAATGCATATTAGGGAATGTTTGTCGAAGCCTTCGGGAATGTTAAAATGTATACCGATAAATCGCACAGGAAAGGACATTTTAATGAATTGGTATGAAAAGCTGAATGATTATTTCCCAGTTGAAGAGATGAAGTCACGTAAACATATGGAAATTTTACTGCGTGAAAAAAGTAATATGTATTATAAGGATGAAGGACCGAACCACGTGATGATGTATGTCGAAACCCCTGATTTTTGCTTTATCGATTATTTATTTGTTTCCAAGGATGCTCGTGGGCAAGGATTAGGCCATCAGTTGATAGCAAAGCTAAAAAAGAAAGATAAACCAATCATTTTAGAAGTAGAGCCTATTGATTACGAAGATACAGATACAGAAAAGCGCATGCGTTTTTACCAACGAGAAGGCTTTCATCATGCCAAATCAATTGGTTATAAGCGTAGGTCATTAGCAACAGACGAAGTGAATACATTGGAAATTCTCTACTGGTCACCTAGCGACGCTTCTGAGGAATCGATTTACGAGCAGATGAAACATACGTATGAAGCAATTCATACTTATAAAGATATAGAAGTCTATGGGCAATCGTATGAGCCAGTCCACGAAGTGTTTACGTATAAAGGTAAGGAAAAATAATGATGATGATCGCCCCGTTAAAAGACAGGGGCGATTCTCATGTGTGGAGATAAATTCTCAATTAACTGATCAAGATCGTTTTTTTAAAAATTTATCTTACGAGCAGGAGTCTGTTGTAAAAACATTGAATTATACAGTATAAGCTTTCATGGTTTAAGAATATACCGATAAGGGAATCACAATTTTAGAGAATGTAATGAATCAAAAAAAGAGTACAAAAAACGTGACATTTTTATGAAACGCCTGTTCTTTTGATCAATTTTGATGTATACTGTAATTATTGATTTAAAGTCATTGTAAAATAGAAATGGTTTCAAAAGCCTTTGTTTTATTTTACTAAAGGGAGTTGACAAGACCTATGGTTAATTTATATACATCACCTAGCTGTACATCTTGTAGAAAAGCACGTGCATGGCTTGAAGAGCATGAAATTCCATTCGAAGAGAGAAATATTTTTTCAGAGCCTTTGAGTGTGGATGAAATAAAACAAATATTGAGAATGACCGAAGATGGTACCGATGAGATTATTTCAACGCGTTCTAAAGTTTTTCAAAAGCTAAATGTTCAAGTTGAAAGCTTGTCACTTCAAGAGCTCTTTGAACTGATGAGTGAGCATCCTGGACTCTTGCGTCGTCCAATCATCATGGATGAAAAACGTCTTCAAGTCGGTTATAATGAAGACGAAATTCGTCGCTTCTTGCCACGTAAGGTTCGGACTTTCCAATTACAAGAAGCTCAACGCTTAGTGAACTAACGTACTTTTTTTATAAAAAAAAAGATCTTCAGCTGCAGAGTCAATGGAAGAATTAGAGTGTAGACAAAGCCGTTCTAGCTAGGCTTTTGTCCGCACTCTTTTTTCGAATAAGCCTAGTCACCGGCTCCAAAATCCTTGTCAATTCAGCCGATAAGCTAGGAGCAGGCTTGAATAGAACCTGTGATAATAATGACGATAAGAGAACGAGCAGGGGAACTGGTGAAGGACAAAGCTTCAAGTGTGGCAGGAAAGAGAGGCTTTGTCCTCATTCTTACTTTACTTCTTTAGTTGAGACGGTGCTATGCCACGAAATCAGCGCAGCAAGTAAAGAGAAACCGAGCGGAACGAGCCAAAATAAGCTGTGCTTCGGCGTAATCAGTTGAGAAATCCATTCATCGTGAATGATCATATGTCCAGCTGTGTACCCTAATAAGGCAGCTCCTAATGGGATCAGCCAGAAGTAACGATCGAGTGCGAGAAGGATGATTCGACTGCCAAGCACCATGATGGGGATGGAGAGCAGTAAGCCAAAAATGACTTGCCAGTAAGCAGTCGCTACCCCTGCCACAGCAATTGTATTATCTAAACCCATTGTCAAGTCAGCCAAGACAATGGTTCGGATGGCGCCGCTTAGCGTACTTCTTGAGGCGATGTTTGTGTCTGAGGTGTTGTTTGCTAAAGATAAAGCAACCCAAAACAAGAACATTCCGCCAACGACATGCAGTAAAGGAATATGGAGCAAAAAGACCGCTCCTACGGTTAGTAATATGCGACAAACAACAGCGAGGGCTGTCCCAAAAATGATCGCTTTTTTCTGTTGGTGTTCTGGTAACCTTCGGCATGCGAGCGCGATAACGACAGCGTTATCGCCACCTAACAATAGATCGATGCCAACAATCAGCAATAATGGCATAATCATATCGATATCAATAAACAATGATTGGCTCAGCTCCTTCGGCATTGTCTCAAAATACAAAATCGTTCAGGTAGAAAAAACAGTTGGAAGGTTGTCCTATGGTCGGTCACTGTCATTCTTTAAGCATCATATGTTTTTTGTTTTCATTCTTATGCGTTTTGTCATACAATGAGAAGAAGAAGTTCTTTAGAATCTTAGAGATGCTTCTAGCGGATGTGTTGCGGATCGGACAAACCTTAGTGAAAGCTCGGTCCGTCGGTAGCCCTTCGAACACCCGCGGTAGATGTTAAGGAAGGGAGAGATGATGATGGATATTGAACGCATTAACGAGAATACCGTGAAATTCTTTATTTCTTATGGCGATATTGAAGATCGAGGTTTTGATCGTGAAGAAATTTGGTACAGCCGTGAGCGGAGCGAAGAGCTATTCTGGGATATGATGGATGAAGTCCATCATAGAGAGAAATTCTCAGTTGAAGGTCCGCTATGGATCCAAGTACAGGCGATGGAATCAGGACTGGAAGTCATCGTCACGAAAGCGCAGTTTTCCAAAGACGGCGAGAAGCTTGAGCTTCCGGTGTCAGATGATAATCATATTGATGTAGATGATGACGAGACAATGGAATCGTTGTTAAAGAAAAAGCAGGAACAAGACGATGAAGATGAAGTACTGGAGTTTGTGATCCGCTTCCGCGATTTTGAAGATTTGATACAACTAGCTCATCGGTTTACAATTGAATCACTTCATAATGAATTGTATTCATTTGAGGATCAATATTATCTGTACGTATCTTTTGATGAGGAAAGTGAAGAGGATAGACAAGAAGATACGTTAAGTTTATTGCTTGAATACGGTATGGATTCAAGGCTTTCAGTACATCGTTTAAAAGAATATGGGAAAGTGATTTTTGCAGAAGAAGCGCTCTCCCAAGTTCAAAACCTATTTAAGTTATATTAGTCAATAAAGCGGACAGTAACGTCGATTGAGATGTGCTGTTCGCTTTTTGTTTGCAAAGGAGGAGTTAAGGAGCAGAAAAGAGAAAGTGTACGTGTCAGACTATTGTTTATGAGGGAAGGTGGTTTATGATGTTAACCGCCCTAGATCAATTTGGGCGGCGTGTGCAGTTGATTCATGCTACGAAATCATCCCCGCCATATTATTGTCCCCTTTGCAAGCAGCCCGTCATCGCAAAGCGTGGCTCGTATAAGGTATGGCACTTTGCGCACGAGCGGCACACTGCGTGTGAGGGTCATCTTGAAACAGCTCATCATCGTGCGGGAAAACAGCGATTATACGATTGGCTGCTCCAGCAAAAGCTTCCTGTGGAATTAGAGTGGTATCTTCCGGAAATTAAACAACGTCCCGATCTGTATTTCAAACGAAATGCCAAAGCCTATGCCATCGAGTATCAATGCTCAGCCACGTCGCAAGCAGTGATTCAATCCCGAACAGCCAACTACTTAAAAGCAGGGATTGAACCGATTTGGATCTTAGGCGAACCTCGCATTCAGTCTCCTTCAGCATCAATTCAGCATATGACGAGCTTTGATTGGTTATTTGTGCTACATGACCATGTCTTAGAGCCCGTCCTGCTCACTTTTTCTCCCGTAAAACAAAGCTTTACCTTTTTCCAGCAGCTCATTCCCCTTTCTCACCGAAAAACTCTTGTGCAAGCAATGTCAATGCCGTTAGAACAAGCCCGCGCCTATCATTTAAGTAAGCCACCTCGTCCGAACGAAGCGTTCTCTGTAAGCGACATTTGGCTTCAATATAAGACGAAGTGGCGCCTGACGTTTAGTCAATTTGCCGTAAATCGTCATTCACTAGCTCGACGGTGGTATACGGCTTATGGCAAGCCAGTGTCCCTACTGCCCTCGTTTATTGGCTTACCATGTCGCGGGATGAATCTCGTTAAAGGTCCGGCTTGGGAGTGGCAAGCCGAATGGATGTTAGCGTTCGTGAAGCCGCGAGCAGGGCGCTCGTTTACTTTAAAAGATGTTGCGCAGTGGTTGTCTTCCAGGCAAAATCGTTTCATGACCAGTCGTAAAAGCGCATTCCCAACAGACGAAAGCCGTTTACTCATCACAGCAGTTCAATCTTATTTGGACGTCCTCTGTTTCTTACGCATTTGTCACAAAGACAAGACAACGTACCAAATCCAGTGGGACGGCGCCCACGACAACGAGATGGAAAAAGTGTTAGCGTTAGATAAAGTGTTCTTATGTAAAGCGATCGAACACTACAAGGCAGAGTGTGCAGGAATTTCCAGACTTCATCCCGAAACATAAGGCATATGAGTTTTTGAAAGAGGAGGAAGCAATACATGACGAATCAACAAAAAAGCGTACCTTTAAGAGAAGAGTTGCCAGTGGAAGCCACATGGCGTTTAGAGGACATCTTTTCTTCCGACAATGAATGGGAGAAGGCATTCCAACAGTTAAAAGAAAACTATCCTGAGATGAAAGCTTATCAAGGAAAGCTTGGTGAAAGTCCTGAACAGCTTTATCAAGCCTTGCAGCTCCAAGACAGGCTATCTGAACAGCTAGGAAAGCTTTATGCGTATGCCCGCATGCGTAATGATCAAGACAAAGCAAATAGCACATACCAAGCGATGAATGACCGAAATGTGTCTCTCCTCACGCAGGTTAGCAGTACGTTTTCTTTTATCGTTCCCGAGCTATTGCAAATTCCCGAAGCGAAGTTGAGTGAGATGATTCAAGCATATGAGCCACTACAGGTGTATGCTCAAGCCATTGACGACATTAACCGGAGCCGTCCGCATGTTTTATCTGCGAGCGAAGAAGCACTGCTTGCCCAGGCGTCTGAGGCATTGAATGCTTCTAGCAATACGTTTAGTATGCTGACAAACGCAGATATCACTTTCCCAGATATTACGGATGAAAACGGAGAATCGATCACGATTAGTGAAGGGCGATATTTAAGGTTTATGCAAAGCAGTGATCGTCGAGTGCGGGAGGATGCTTTCAAAGCCTTATTTGGTACGTATGGCGCGTTCAAAAATACGATCGCCAGCACTTTAGGAGGTAATCTTAAAAAGGACAATTACTTAGCTACAGTGCACAATTACTCGAGTGCTCGCGAAGCTGCGCTCCACGAAAATCATATTCCTGAAACCGTGTACGATCAATTAGTAGAAACGGTAAGCGATCATCTCCATTTGCTGCACCGTTATATTGAGCTGCGAAAAAAGCTGCTGCAAGTTGATGAATTGCATATGTATGACTTGTACGTTCCACTCATTCAAGATGTGGATATGACGATTAACTACGAGCAAGCAAAGGACATGGTTCTAAAAGGACTGCAGCCTTTAGGGGAATCGTACCAGCGTATCGTTCAAGAAGCTTACGATCATCGCTGGATTGATGTTTATGAAAATAAAGGAAAAAGAAGCGGGGCGTATTCATCGGGGGCATACGGCACGAATCCGTACATCCTTTTGAATTGGCAGGATAATGTCAATGATATGTTCACACTTGCTCATGAGCTAGGGCATTCCGTGCATAGCTACTTGACGAGACAGCACCAGCCTTATCGCTACGGAAATTACAGTATTTTCGTTGCTGAGGTCGCATCAACGTGCAATGAAGCATTGTTAAATGATTATCTTTTAAAAACAACTGAAGACAAAAAGCAACGGTTGTATTTACTTAATCACTTCCTTGAAGGATTTCGTGGTACTGTGTTTAGACAGACGATGTTTGCCGAGTTTGATCATCTCATCCATGAAACTCTACGAAATGGTGAAGCATTGACCGCTGAGCGTTTAACTGCAGATTATTATGCTTTAAACGAAAAGTATTTTGGAAATGGGCTGACAATTGATGAAGAGATTGGGGTAGAATGGGCAAGAATTCCTCATTTTTATATGGGGTACTACGTCTATCAATATGCGACTGGTTATAGTGCAGCAACAGCTCTTGCCAAGCAGATTTTAGAGGAAGGTGAGCAGGCAGTTGAGCGTTACTTCACCTTTTTGAAAGCTGGCAGCAGTGCTTATCCAATCGATGTGTTAAAAAAGGCTGGCGTCGATATGACAACCGCAACGCCTGTGCAGGAAGCCCTAAGTGTATTTGAAGCACGCTTAAATGAATTCGAAGCTTTAGTAGAGGAAATACTGACTTAATATTTGTTCATGAAAAAAGCCGGGCCATAGAGGTCCGGTTTTTTTGTCTTTCGCAATGTTTGTTTTCGCTCAAAAGGAGAGTTAGAGAACGGCCTTAAGTCATCGTTTTAATCATTTAAATCGCCATTTAAATGATTGAAATGTTGATACGAGTAGAAAAATTGTCACAAAAAGGGCGATCGATCCTAAAAATAAAGGGATGATCCCGAGCAATGCACATAGAAGAAGAACATACGAAAAGATCAGCAGTACAAATTCAAAGAAGACAAGCCACTTCATTGAACAAGCCACACCCTTTTTGGCTAGTGTATGAGCTGCAAAGCAAGGGTATGACTTTTTAGGCTTCGTTCATGTTTTTAAATCGCCAAAAACTGCCGTGTTTTACAGGGACGTGCTCAACAAGCCCTTGAAGTTTAAGCTTTTTCATCCATGTGGTTGCTTCGTCTTCAGAAAGGTTATATACTGCCGCGACCTCTGCTGTTGCTACGAGCGGAAACATTTGTAGAAATGAAGTGATGTCGGGTAAGTCTGCTTTGACAGGCTTATAATCGAGCATTTCTTCTAAAATATCTTCATATACTTCGTACGGGTAAACACCAGATATTTTAATACCTTCTTCTTCCATATGCTGACTAAAGAAGACCATGGAAGGTGTTTCGTCAATATCCATTTCCTCAGTAATCTTTAAATCACAAGTAAAGGCGCGAACTGCTGACGTACTTGTGAGATCATTCGTAAAGAGTTCGACATCGAGTGATACCTTCTCGGCAATGTCAATAAGCACACGCTTTTTTGAAACATTTTGCTTCTCTAAAAATAGGACTTCCTGAAGCTTGCGCAGGAAACGAGTACCTGCACTTTTGCCTTGCAGCTCGGCAGCTTTAATTGCGAGTGGAACATGATAAGGCTCAAGAATCGGGTCTTCCAGCCATAAATCACCATCGCAGCTCATTCCAGAGCTTGTACCTGCCTTATCCCATGCTTTAGCAAGGTCCGGGTATTTTTTTTTCGTGCATTCGACCAGTCTTGGAAATTGCCCGCCAATTACATGACGAATTGAAAAATATTCACCGTATTGTACGAGCAGCTTTTTTATGACAGGCTCATGTCCCCAGCAACATGTGCTTAACGGATCAATGAACACGAAAATTTCCAATGGTTTTGACTGCCCTGCCCGCGATTCATAACAGAGATCCTTGGAAATGTTCATATCCATTTACCTCCCCTCCTTAACTTCCATCTTGAGGTGTATTAATCATGTGGTGTGCTGTGAGCGTCAGTCGCTCAAACAGATGCTGTTTTTCCGCTATATCACCAGGTGTTTCTTCTAAAGCTTGCCTCATGCATTGTAGCCAAGCTTCGGCACGATGCGGTGTAATAGGAAATGGCAGATGTCTAGCGCGAAGGCGAGGGTGACCATGCTCATCAGTATACAAGGAAGGCCCACCTAAAAATTGCGTAAGGAACTGAGCCTGTTTACGCTTTGTTTCAGTAAAATCCTCAGGAAACAACGGAGCCAGGTCAGGATGGTTTCCGACAAGTTGATAGAATTTTTCAACAAGCTCCTTCAGGAACTGATGACCACCCAGCTTTTCAAAGGCTGTTTGTTCAAATGGACTCATAACTGTTTCCTCCATTAAATAAAGCAATGTTCTCTTATTGTAGCAACGACTGAAGTGGAAGCGCAAATGTTGTGATTGTAGACCTATTGATACCCCTGAGCGAGACAAAAACGCTCAATTTTATTGGCTGCTGGTCTCCGGGGAATTTGGTGCGAGTGAAGCAAGGCTTTGAAATCCTTTTCTCCTCGTTGGACGGTTTTCGTCTCAAATTCTAACTCCCAATCTTCTGTTTGTGCATAAATGCTATGATCAAAAACGAGTAGCCCACTCGACAGCTTGACTTCTGCTCGGTGCGTCGTGATCGAGCCGAGCCAGCAAAGCTGGTCGATTGAATAGTCGCGTGAACGTAAATGCTCGACGAGATCCTTAATCGCTGCAACGTTGCCTGTTGCAATAAGATCTTGGGCTGATTGGGAATTGAGCGGAATATGTGTCTCAAGCCGCCCTTCATTTGATGGGTGGGGCTCCTTAAAAGTCAGCGTGTAAGTGCCATTTTTTCTCTGATTCGAAGCGCGCTATCGTTTGCTTTAAAGAGCCAGTCGGACGTATCAAAATAATCATTTTTTGTGTGATAAAGTCATCGTCCTGAACATGATAGTATTTGAGAAGAGCTTTAAATTCATTTTCGTCTAAAAGATTTTTCCACTCAATTTCCTGTT